>NZ_DJJJ01000031.1:0-155805 GCF_002434085.1 Acinetobacter sp. UBA6571
CGTAAAGACGTAAACCCGGATGAAGCAGTTGCAATTGGTGCTGCGATTCAAGGTGCTGTATTGTCTGGTGACAAGAACGACGTACTATTGTTAGATGTAACCCCGTTAACACTGGGTATTGAAACTATGGGCGGCGTGTTGACTCCAATTATCGAGAAAAACACGACGATTCCTGCGAAGAAATCACAAGTGTTCTCTACAGCGGCAGATAACCAGCCTGCAGTAGATATTTCGGTTTACCAAGGTGAACGAAAAATGGCTCAACAAAATAAATTGTTGGGTAACTTCCAGTTAGGCGATATCCCACCTGCTCCACGTGGCGTACCGCAAATTGAAGTGTCATTTGACATTAACGCTGACGGTATCCTGAAAGTTTCTGCAAAAGACAAGAGTACTGGTAAAGAGCAATCGATCCAGATTAAAGCAAACTCAGGTTTGTCTGATGCTGAAATTGAAGCAATGATTAAAGATGCGGAAGCGAATGCGGAAGAAGATCGCAAGTTTGAAGAACTGGCGAAAGCACGTAATGAAGCGGATGCACTGATCTCTTCTGCACAAAAAGCAGTAAAAGATCTGGGCGAGCAAGTAACGGCTGATGAGAAAACTGCCGTTGAAACAGCAGTTGCTGAATTTGAAGCTGCAACTAAAGAAAATGATGTTGACGCTATTAAGGCAAAAACTGAAGCATTACAAAACATCATTATGCCAATCACCCAGCGTGCTTATGAAGCCGCTCAAGGTGCTCAGGGTGGTGCGCAAGGCTTTGATCCGAATGCTTTCCAGGGTGGTGATGCTGGTCAGCAACAAAAAGCTGATGACGGTGTCGTTGATGCTGAATTTACTGAAGTTAAAGATGATAAAAAATAATTTTTCACTTTAACTTTCAAAAAAACCGCGCTCAGGCGCGGTTTTTTCTTGTTTATAGTTTTAGGGTTTTCCGGTAAAAAGCCTTGCAATATTATGTATGGATATTACCCTGTCTAGTTACAGATCATTTTCATGATATGGTTAAGACAGCTAGAGGGGAACAAAGATGGATATTCAGGTGAGTTACTATCATATTCTGATTGAAGCAAATGATCATATCAGCACTATTGAGCAATCGCGTGATATTGAGTTATTTAATATTACAGACTTAAAGCCCTATCTTTATTCAGTACTGCTCCCCTACTTAAATGATTGTGCGATTGAACTTGAAGATGAAAATATTGAATTTAATGATATTTTACATTTCTCTATCAAGCAGACCTTGTTACCTATTGAACAGCTCATTGAAGAAGAACAAAAACTTTTGCCAAGTGATACTGAAATTACCATCACTGCATCTGAAATTTTAAATGACCATGAAGTTTGCCAAGATGTTACCGCCGTTATTATGGACTTGCTAGAGGCGATGATTACACCAGACGAAGATGATGAAATAATTTAAATTATTTTCCGACTTTTATATTCATGAAAAGCAGCGAAATATTTCGCTGCTTTAATTTTAGATTTTACTGCATAATATATTCAGCACGCAGAGCACGCAGAATTTGCTGCCCCGCCCGTCCGGTTGGATTTAATCCTAAACGTTGCTGTTCCTGACGAATGGCCTGCCGGGTTTTATCACCGATCAGTCCATCTACTGCCCCGATGTCATAACCCTTTCTTAATAAAAACTGTTGAATTTCACGCCGCTCCGCACGTGATGTTCCGGCATCATCGGTTGGCCAAGCCGTCAAAAAAGGTCCCTGTCCTTGTAAACGGTCAGACAAATGGGCAATCGCCAACCCATAACTTTCTGCCGCGTTATAACTATAAATTGCATCAAAATTTTTAAATACTAGAAAAGCCGGTCCATTTTCACCTGCCGGCATCATCAAACCTGCTGGTGTAGAACCTGAAAGGTTTCCCTGAACCAGTGCAGTACCATCAGTACGAGTTAATCCGCGATTTACCCAGCTGTTTAAAGCTTTTTTATTACGCCGCCCTTCTCCCTGTGCAGAAAAACCTGAAGGAAGTTTGACTTCAAATCCCCAAGGCATACCGGTTTGCCAGCCGCGTTTTTTTAGAAAGTTTGCTGTAGAAGCCAAGGCATCTATAGTACTTGAGACTAAATCACGCCGGCCATCTCCATCGAAATCGACCGCCAGTTCCTCATAGGTCGAAGGCATAAATTGGGTATGGCCAAAAGCGCCTGCCCATGAACCTTTTAATTGCTCTTCACGTAAATCTCCACGTTGTAAAATTCGCATGGCTGCAAAAAACTCGCCACGAAAATAACTTTGGCGCCGGCCTTCACAGCTTAATGTTCCAAGCGCTTGTAACAAGGGATAACTTCCTGAAATATCACCGAAGTTGCTCTCTACCCCCCATACTGCCACTACTGTTTCGGCTGGTACACCATAAGCTGCCTCAACACGCTTGAGTACCTCTGCATGCTGTGCCAGTTTTGTTCGGCCTGCCTGTACTCGCTCTTCATCCACCAGACCCGACAGATAATCCCAGATTGGTGTAGAAAACTCTGGCTGATAATTTAGCTTGTCGATTACTGAATAATCAGGTGTTAAAGATTGGGTATAACGGTCATAAGTACTTCCGTTTACTCCAGCAGATATAGCCTGTGAACGCAAGTTGCCCAGACATGCCTGAAAATTATTTTGTGGACTATAGGCATTTGAAATAGCAGATGTTGCTGTTACCGAAGTAGAACTCGATTGACCATTAATAATTAATTCAGCATTAACCTGAGACACGCTCAAAAAAGCGGTAGAAAAAATTAGAGCAAAGTGGCGCATAAGATCCTTATCACTTTGAATTTAAATTATTGTTTTTACCATAGCATTCTGAAGTCAAAATGGAAGTTTTGAAACGTAAATTTAAAGTCAAAATTTCCTGTTTTAAATTCATTTTAAATTTAAAAATTTTATCCACAACCCTTCAGCATTTAAATTTATAAAGATAGTTTTAAATTCAAATTAAAAATCCATCTTAAATTAATTTGAATTCAAATAATCTCTTTTAAATTTATAGATAATTATCAATACGAATGCACTGGCTAAAGAATGGTTACGCTCAACAAGATGAATTTTGAATTTATTTTTTTAGTTTTAAATTCAAAATTTATTTTCTAATTTTAAATTTAAAGTTTGTCCACAAGCCAACCGGCATGAAACTTTGAATTCAAACTTAAAATAGAAAATTTAAATTCAATAAAATGAATTCATAAATCTAAATTTAAATATTATTTCCCAATTTCATAAACTCTATATGTGAAGCTACTTTTTTCAGTTGAATATTGAGTTGATAAATTCAGTAACTATTGAAGAATCTGACGCGATTCAGATATTAAATAAAACTTAAAAAATTAAAGATATTCATAGCTAATAAAAAAGAGGCGCAATCATGCCGTAATGACAGCTATAAAAAAAGCGGTCACTAAAATGACCGCTTTTTTTAGCAACAGTTTAAGGTTTAAATGTTCATATCTTGAGTCAAGGCTAATGGCTCTGGCAATATTTTCGCCAGCTGACGGCATAGCTCTGTCAGCTCTGCATGATTAACTGGCATTAAGGTAATATGACCGAGTTTACGCCCCGGCCGTTCTTCCTTGTTATACATATGCAGATGCGCACCATTTAAAGCCAGTACCTGTGCGGCATCAGGATATCGCCCAATAATATTGACCATCACCGTAGGGCGAAGCACTTCTGTAGAACCGAGCGGTAGGCCTGCAACAGCACGTATATGGTTTTCAAACTGTGAACAGACTGCACCTTCAATTGACCAATGCCCCGAGTTATGTACCCTTGGCGCCATTTCATTGGCATACAGACCGGCTTCTGTCACAAATAACTCAAGTGTCAGTACACCTACATAGTTCAGATGATTCAGCAGCCGGGTAATATAATCCTGAGCAACCGGCTGTAACTGCTCACTATTCGGTGCAGGTATAATCGAATGTGACAAAATACCATGATGATGATGATTTTCAGCTAATGGCCAGCTCTTAACTTCACCATTCTGTCCACGTACCGCAATAATTGAAACTTCACGGGAAAATTTTACAAAGCTTTCTGCAATTAAAGATTTGGCCGGACCCAGTTCAGCCCAAGCCTGTTCAATCTGCTCTTGCTCGCGCAGTACAAATTGCCCTTTACCATCATAACCTCCAGTTGCCGTTTTCAGTACAATCGGTAGACCCAACTCGGTTACAGCCTGCTGTAGGCTCGACAAAGAATCTACTGCACGATACGGCGCTACTGGTATATCCAGCTGGTCAAACAGTGCCTTCTCTAGCAGACGGTTCTGAGCAGTAGCCAATGCTTGACGTGGTGGATAAAGCTGTTTGCTCTGCAAGAGAGTATCAACATCCGCGAGAGGCGTATTTTCAAATTCGAGGGAAAATACATCTGCACTTTCAATAAATTTTTCCAGACCCTGCACGTCATGCTCAGAAAAGACCTGACCCAATATTGCTGAAGGGCAGTTATGGTTGGCTTCAAAAAACGTACATTGAATGTTGAGTGGTAAGGCAGCTTGGGCCATCATGCGGCCGAGCTGGCCGCCACCAAAAATACCGATAGTCTTATTCATGATATCGATCCTGTCTTAACCCTGACCTGGAATATTATTACCCGCAACTTTTGCAGTTTGCGCTTCACGGAAGCCTGCTACATTTTTTGCAATTTCGGGACGGGTCAAACCCAGAATCTGGGCGGCCATAATAGCGGCATTGGCAGCACCTGCAGGGCCAATGGCCAAGGTACCGACTGCAATACCTGCCGGCATTTGTACAATAGACAACAGGGAATCTACACCATTTAGAATTGAGGACTTAACCGGAACACCCAGTACAGGTAGATCGGTTTTGGCTGCACACATTCCAGGTAAATGTGCAGCTCCACCAGCTCCTGCAATAATGACCTGAATCCCACGATCGCGAGCTGTTTCAGCGTATTCAAACAGACGGTCTGGAGTACGGTGTGCAGAGACGACTTCAGCTTCAAAAGGGACACCAAGCTGCTTGAGCATATTGGCAGTATGTTCGAGGGTAGCCCAATCCGATTGGGAGCCCATGATAATTCCGACTAGGGGTTGAGCGTCAGTTGCGACCGCATTCATTGCTAATGTTCCAGAGACTAGGTAAAAAGAGATCTCGACCAGAGCCAAGCTTTAAATGAATAAGTAGCCCTCTATTATAGACTGATTTTTGCGCTCACGACCATTTAACCTTATAGCTGCTGGCTGTTTTTTATGATTTTTCAGGAAGCAGCCGAGAAACTTTATTAAAATAGTTAAAAAATTCTTACTGGCTGCGAAAGATAAAATAAACACAGCCTAACAGACATAAACCTGCCCATAAATAGTCCAACTTAAACGGCTGCTTAAACAGAAAAATCATGAAAGGAACAAATACCAGTAAGGTGACTACTTCTTGGGTAATCTTCATTTGGCCCAAGCTCCATCCATACTGGGATAAAAGACGTGTTGCCGGAATCATAAAACTGTATTCAAGCAGTGCAATCAGCCAGCCAAATAAAATAGCCTGCCATAACGGTACACCATGTAAAAATTTTAAATGCCCATACCAGGCCAGAGTCATAAAGCAGTTCGAAATAATCAATAACAGCAGGGGCAGGTACAGGTTTGGATTCATGGGTATTTATACAAGACGGTACAGGAGAGTAAAGACTTTAATCTATTTGAAAAATTCGACAAATATTTTAACCAGATTTTTTATCGTAATAATTTAATAGCGGGGCAACAGTAATCAGATCTGATAAAAAATCCCTGAAAGCCTTATAACGACTATAAGAACAACTATCTTTTCATGAATAGCCTTGCTATCGTTGCTGACAATTTTAATCGATCACGACAACAACACGATAAGATCAAGTGATGTGTCAAAAGTAGTAGAGAGGGTGAGTTATGCATCTGCATATTTTAGGTATTTGCGGCACATTTATGGGATCACTGGCACTTCTGGCACGTGATCTTGGGCATACTGTGACCGGTTCAGACCAGAGTGTCTACCCGCCAATGTCTACCCAGCTTGAGAATGCGGGCATTACCTTAATGCAGGGCTATAATCGCAGCCATTTACAGCCACATCCCGATCTGGTCATTGTGGGCAACGCCATGAAGCGTGGAATTGATGCTGTTGAATATATGCTAGATGCCGGTCTGCCTTATATTTCGGGACCACAGTTTCTGGCTGATCATGTATTGCAGGGTAAACATGTACTCGGTGTCGCGGGTACTCATGGTAAAACCACCACCACCACCATGCTGGCTTGGGTACTGGATCAGGCCGGTTTAAATCCCGGTTTTCTAATTGGCGGTGTGCCCCTTGGATTTAGCCAGAGCGCACGGCTGGGCGGGGGCAAGTACTTTGTAGTCGAGGCAGATGAATATGATTCGGCTTTCTTCGATAAACGCTCCAAGTTCGTTCATTATCATCCTAAAACAGCAATCCTGAATAACCTCGAATTTGACCATGCCGATATTTTTGATGATCTGGCTGCCATTCAAAAACAGTTTCATCATCTGGTGCGCACCATTCCAAGCACTGGCCGGATTATTGCGCCTATTACTGAAACCCATATTGATGAAGTACTGAAAATGGGCTGCTGGACACCTGTTATACGTACCGGTTTGGATACCGATACCCAAGCCGAACTCTATGCAGAACTAATTCAAGCAGATGGCAGCCATTTTAAGGTGCTGGAGCAGGGTAAGGTTATTGCTGAAGTTCAATGGTCCATGACAGGCCAGCATAGTGTTGCCAATGCTTTGGCTACCATTGCTGCTGCACAGCATGTGGGTGTCAGTATTGTTCAGGCGTGTGAAGCACTGTCCAGTTTTGGGGGTGTCAAACGCCGTATGGAGCTGCTGGGTACGCTCAGGGGTATCGAAGTTTATGATGACTTTGCACATCATCCCACTGCAATTGAAACGACACTGGATGGTGCTCGTAAACGTCTGGGTGAACGGCGCCTTTGGGCGGTTATTGAACCGCGTTCAAATACTATGCGTATGGGTAGCCATAAAGACGGACTGGCCCACTCGGCCCGCCTGGCAGATGAGGTAATCTGGTATCAGCCAGAAGGCCTGGACTGGGATCTGCAACCTGTAGTCGAGGCTGCTCCAAATAAGTCACAGGTGAGCCGTTCTCTGGATGAAATTATCCAGCGTATAGTTCAGGAAGCAGGTGAGGGTGATGCTGTGGTGATTATGTCGAATGGCGGGTTTGGCGGACTGCATCAGAAACTGTTGGCAGCATTACAAAGCTAAACTGAAAGAGCGGGTTAACACCCGCTTTTTTATGACTCTCTACTGTAGTGATGCATCCTGCCTGAGTGCCTTACGCAGAATTTTGCCCACCGTTGATTTAGGCAGTTCATGCAGAAATTCGATATAGCGTGGCTGTTTGTAGCCGGTTAAATTTTCTCGGGCATAAGACTGGATTTCCTCTGCTGTTAAAGACTGTTCTTTTTTGACAATAAAAGCTTTTGGTACTTCCCCAGATTTTTCATCTGCTACCCCAATCACTGCAACTTCCAGCACTTTGGGATGCTGTGATAATACAGCCTCGATTTCATTGGGAAAGACATTAAAACCTGAAACCAGAATCATATCTTTTTTACGGTCAATAATTCGTACATAGCCTTTTGCATCCATGACGCCAATATCGCCACTGCGGAAAAACCCGTCTACTGTCATGACTTTTGCTGTTTCTTCAGGCAGATTCCAGTAACCTTTCATTACTTGCGGTCCCCGTATAGCGATCTCGCCTTTTTCGCCTTGTACTACTTCCTGTCCTGTATCATCCAGAATTTTGATTTCTGTTGCCGGGAGTGGAATGCCAATTGAACCACTGAATGTAGTGGATGCCGGAGGGTTAAATGTAGCCACTGGTGATGTTTCAGACAAACCATAGCCTTCACGGATCATGCAGCCGGTAATTCTCTGCCAGGCATCGGCAGTAGATTTAAGTACAGTCATGCCGCCGCCTGTGGTGATGCGCAGATGGCTATGGTCGAGTGTTTTAAACTCCTGATGATTAATAAGTGCATTGAACAGGGTATTTACTGCTGGAAAAACTGCAGGCTGATATGTTTTAAAACAATGCACCAGATCAGACAGATCGCGCGGATTGGCTACCAGCACTGTGGCATAGCCTTTATTTAATGTACTGTGCAATAAACACACGGTAAAGGCAAAAATATGATACAGCGGAAGGGCACAGATCGTGACTTCATCTGCATAGGCATCACGGTCACCGAAGTAACTGCAAAACACTGCATTATTTTGCAGTAGATTGGCAATAATATTACGATGTGTCAGCTCTGCACCTTTAGAAACTCCAGTCGTTCCACCTGTATATTGCAGTACTACAGTATCCTCTTGATCAAGCTTGGGACGAAGATAGGTCTCCGGTAAAGTTTCAGAGAGAATATCTTTTAAACTGAATATTTGTGCTTCCTGCTGGCTTTCAGGTCTTTCAGCAGGATCAACAAGTAAATCTGGCGCAGCTGTAATCACCACATGCTGTATAGCAAGCTGATCTTTGACCTGCTGGTAGACAGGCATAAACTGGTCGAGCAGTACCAGTACAGAGACACCTGCGTCATTAAGCTGATAGTGTAGTTCACGTGCGGTATAAAGTGGATTAACATTGACCAGTATATAACCGGCCCGGATGACAGCCAGTGATACAATGGGATACTGAATGATATTCGGCATCATCACTGCTATGCGGCTACCTTGAGGTAGTTGAAGATGTTGTAAAAAGCTGGCAAATTTACGGCTATATTGCTCAATCTCGTCGAAAGAGAATTTTTTATCTTTAAAAATAAATGCAGTACGCGAGCTAAATTTTTGAAAACTATTTTCCCAGAAATCCAGTAAAGTCACATGCCGTGCAGGCAGTTGAATAGTTGGGGCAATATTCCATTGTTTATATTCATTTGACCAGACATTCTCTGTCATTGCTCTATCCTTTATTGTGCGCTTTAGATCAAAGCAGTTTTCTATTCAGAATTATTATTTTTCAATCAGGCTATTCTCATGGAGCTAGTTACTGCTCATTGCGAGCAGCTTCAAAATGATCTTTATATTTGAATTTTAAAAACAGGTGTGAATTACACACCTGTCGAGTCAAAGTCATTAATCAAACTTGAACTGTTCCGGATTAAGTTCAAATAGGGTATCCATTCCAGAACGGATCATTGCCGCATGGGTTAAGGTACGGTTTAGAATGCGGCTATAATAAAACTGCGCCGTAGCTACCTTGGCCGGATAGTAAGGATCTGTATCGCCCTGAGCAATTTTATCTTCCGCTACAATCGCCATTTTTGCCCACAAATAGGCAAATACGGTGTATCCGGAGAAATAAAGATAATCGACTGCTGCGGCACCAATTTCTTCTGGTCTCTGCTGCATTTTATCCACCACGTCTCTGGTCAGTTCTAACCATTCCTTGACTAGCTGCTCAAGCTGCTGCACCTGAGCAGAGAACTTATCGTGCTGCTGATGCTGCGCAGTAAACTCCTGAATTTCATCGGTCAGGGCTTTGAGCAAGTTACCTTTAGAACCAATTACCTTACGTGCCAGCAGGTCAATTGCCTGAATTTCGGTTGTTCCTTCATAAAGACAGGCGATCCGTGCATCACGAGCAATTTGTTCCATTCCATGTTCAGCGATATAACCATGTCCGCCAAAAATCTGCATCCCATGCTTGGCCGACTCTACCCCCGTTTCGGTCATGAATGCTTTGGCGATTGGGGTTAAAAGGGCAAGTTTGTTTTCTGCCTGTTTCTTTTCATCTTCATCATTTGAAAACTCGGCCATATCGACATAAGTAGATAAGTAATAGGCAAGGGCACGCGAGCCTTCTGCAAAGACTTTTTGAGTTAATAGCATTTGGCGTACTGCCGGGTGCACAATTATTGGGTCAGCCGGCAGTTCTGGGTGCTGGGGTCCAGCCAGAGAGCGCATTGCCAGGCGTTCTCTGGCATATGCCAGTGCGCCCTGATAAGAAGCTTCAGAAGCAGCCAGTCCCTGAATTGCAGTGCCGATCCGTGCCGAATTCATAAAGGTAAACATGCAGTTTAGGCCCCGGTTTTCCGGCCCAATCAGAAAGCCTTTAGCCTGATCAAAATTCAGTACACAAGTCGCATTTCCATGAATACCCATTTTATGTTCAAGTGCACTACACACCACGCCATTACGTTCGGCAATATTCCCGTCCGAATCCAAATTAAACTTAGGTACGATAAACAGGGAGATTCCTTTGGTACCCGCAGGAGCATCTGGTAAACGTGCCAGTACAATATGAATAATATTTTCAGCCAGGTCATGTTCCCCAGCAGAAATAAAGATTTTTTCACCACTGATAGCATAACTGCCATCCGCATTGGGCACTGCTTTGGTCCGGATCAGACCCAGATCAGAACCCGCATGGGATTCGGTCAGGCACATAGTACCTGTCCATTCCCCCGAAATCAGCCGGGTAAGGTAGTGCTGCTTCTGCTGTTCGGAACCATGATGTTCAATAGTGCGCATGGCTCCATGTGAGAGTCCAGGGTACATGCCCCAAGCCCAGTTGGTTGAAGTAATGATTTCTGAAATTGCAATACGGAATAGGGTAGGGAAGCCCTGCCCGCCATACTGCTCATCGCCAGTGAGTGAAGTAAAACCCAGCTCGACATATTTTTTATAGGCATCTTTAAAACCGTCTGGCGTGGTTACTACACCATTTTCCAGCTTGCAGCCCTGCTGGTCACCAATACCGTTAAGTGGTAAAAGTTCGTTCTGGCAAAAATCTGCTGCAGCTTCCAAGTACTGCTCTAATATCTCTGCACTAAAGTTATCTTGGGCAGCCGGATATTGTTGATAGCTCTGTTCAAAGTTTAAAAAATCATTGAGAACAAATTTCATGTCGCGTAGCGGTGCAATATAATTCGGCATCGGCCATATCCTTATCGGGTTTGTAGTCTGAATTTCTATCTGTACGGCTCAAGCTATTTGTAAATAATATTTCGCACTGTGAAATTCAGTTATGTTTTATTCCATCATAATTTAAGAAATCTTGAAAATCCAGTGAAGCATAAGAATAGCTATTACAAAAAATTTCATATCAAGAAATTAAATTTTAGCTAAAATTTTTAAATATACTCAGAAAAGCAGTCATCTTATTTTTACTAATCAAGTGGCTTAGGATTTACTTTAAATAAGCTGCACTTCTTATTGGTTCTATTGGATGAGACAGGCTGTGCCATTAGCTGACTAGAAACGATAACCAATCTTTAATCCATAGCCGATAGAATGGTTATCTTTAAATTCGCTGACATAGTATTGACTTCCTGCCTGTGCACCGACTTGCCCCTTGGCGTCTCCAAGCCAGGTATATTTCATTCCTCCAGAAATAAAATATGACGTGACAGGGCTATATTGAAAGCCCAGTCCAATATTGTAATAACCTTTTATTGGACCGCCCGTAGATACATATTCTCCAGCACCGGAATCCCATCCTATAGAAGCAGAACCATTCCATTTGGAGCTAAAACGCTGTCCAATACCTAAATTCGCTGACCACTGGTCATGAAAATAGCGCACCAGATTAAATCCCTCCGGCCGGCTGGGCGTAGAAAGCACACCGACTATTTCAGATATTGCGCCAAAGCGGTAAGGTTGAAATGCGAAGTCATCCCAGTTTACCCAGCGCACATTACCAAACAGAAGAGTGCCCGGCCGTAAACCAGTCTGGAACTCAAAATTAAGCGAAGCCGGTGATTCAAATTTGGTGGTTCCAGACTCCCCTGCAGAAGGTAAACGGGCAACGATACTATTAATGGCAGCCTGCTGCTCCGGAGAAATCTGGCCAAGAGCTACCAGCTGTTGCAGATAATTGCCCACATAATCTCGTCCGGACCGGGTACTCAGCATATCAATCAGTGGTGCTTCTTCGATGGCATTAATCTTGTGGGTGATTGCAGAGCGGTAAGTTAAGGAAGTCCTGATAGCCTTTTCAGGAATCTGGTAGGCGAAGCCGGCAAGCCAGCCCCAATCTCCTGTTTCCTCGGCCTGAAAGTTATAACCGTTATATAAGCTGTAAGTGGCCCCCCGCAGTTGAATATCGCTTTTAAAAGTCTGATAAACCGGCCCTGCATAAATATTCCAGTTTTTATTGGGCTGATAGCCCATGATCCAGCTCAAATTTTGTGTATTTACCTGTGACAGGGTTTGTCCCTCAGGTATCTGACCATCTGTAGCCTCAGCCAGACTGCCAGTTGTAATTCCTGGCAGTACCACCTGATCCTGCGGAGTAGCAGTGAAACTGTTATTTCCTGAGTATTCACTGTCTGAAGCAAAAGGCTGATCATAAATCAGGCCAAATGAAAATTGTGGTGCAAGCTGCAATTTGAATGCAGCCGCCGGTCGATAATCAGTATTGGCAATATCATCAATCATACGGTCAGTATTTGTCGTGCCAGCCTCTTGGCCCTTGAGTGTAGTATCACTGACCGTTAAAGTGGCTTCAAAGTAATTGCCCGGCTGTAAAAAACTGGAGATTGATTGGCCAGTACGGTCAAATGCTGCCGCATGAAGTGTTGGGCTAAATAATGTTCCAATTACTGTAGCGATTACTGTCTTTCTCATTCTTGTGATCCTTTTCTTATATGGAATCTGATCGGTTATTGATCATGGTTTTTTATTTATAAAAATTCTTCTTAATCTGTTAATTTGTCTTGCATTTTTAATAAAAAATCTAATTAAAAGTAGATTTTTGCTTTGTGAATTCTTTTTTAATCAGCTTTTTGCGGATCATATAAGCGGTCTTTAATAAATAACAACGGAATCAGGCCACATAGAAAATAAGCAGCCCCCATTACCAGAAGGCCGGTTCCAATAGAGCCATTCTGAGCAAAAATACCAATTGTAACAGGCGCAAAAATTGCTCCAATTCGCCCGACATTAAATGCACCGCCAACCGCTGTTCCACGAATAGATGTTGGAAAACTTTCGGTCATGTAAGTAGCATTAATAGCAAATGGCATACCGTACAGAAAACCGAACAGCAACATCAGCCATAAAATATTGGCAGGTGTATTAAGGTAGACCAGAACAGGAATAAACAGCGCCGTACCCATGGTTCCAAAAGCAAAAACTACACGGCGTCCCCAACGGTCGGCGACCATCCCTGCTACAACCTTGGCAAAGATCATGATCAGGAATGTACCGATCATATACATGGTCATCTCTTTAAACTTGATGCCGACTTCGGCCTCAAGATAAGATGGTAACCAGTTACTCATACCGTAATAACCAAACTGTAATGCACCCGCGCTTAATGACCAGAGTAAAAACATCTTGCGGTGTTTTCTCTCTTTAAATATATCTTTATATGGATTGGTGGTTTTTATAGTTTGTGCCAGCTGTTCGGCTTTCTTCAGCTTTAAGGCAATGGATTTTTTCCAGGATTCCGGCTCTGGTACCATAAAATGAATCAGAACCGAGAGAAAGATGGGAACGATAGTAATCCAGTACAGCATTCGCCAGCCATAAGCCGGAATAATCCAGCCGGCTAACAGTGTGGCCACCAGAGATCCCATAGTGAAACCGGTCATTAGCGCCGCAAGTACCGTAGTCCGGTATTTGGTAGGCACATATTCTGACATTAAGGTATTACAGGCAATGTATAATGAACCCAGTCCGACCGCAGCCAGCGTTCTTAAAATAACAAACTGATAATAGGAGTCTGCAAAACCTAATGCACAGGATAGAACAGATGAAATTACCAGATAAATCACAATAATACGTACCCGGCCAAAACGGTCACAGGCCCAGCCGCCAATCAGGCCACCTACTGCACTGCCAATCAATGACCAGCTGCCCAAGGCACCTACCTGAATCGAGGTCAATCCGAATTCGGCTTTAAGACTGGTCAGGCTATAGGCTAAAAATGCAATATCAGCGCCATCGACCAGTAAAACCAGAAATGAAAATATAAATGCGGTCATCCAGACCTTTTTAGCAGGTGGTACTGAAACCTCTTCTATTATTAAAGGTGAAACCTTTTCCATATTAAATTTTCCTTATTATCTTTATTGCTTACAGCAAATTATTGTTTTGGTTATTAAACAGCGATTAGAAGTGATGTCATATAGTTAGATATACCGGTGATAGAACAGGCTCATCAAATTCCTAATATTTTTTCTAGTTTTCCTCCTGGGCTGTAGAGGCTTATCTTTATGGTTTCTGCTATTGCGTCACTGCAGCAGCTTTTGTCTTGAATTAAGTTTTTATATGAGTCGGATATTAATGAAATAAACCAGCTTCAGATGAATCCAAAATTTTATTTCATAATACGAAATATAAAATCATATTCCCATAAACTGCTCAAGTGTTTTTCCTAAAACACTACAAAGAAGCCAAGAATGCCTATTAAGCTAAGTTTTTATTAAAAAAGCATTGCATTGGCTATAGAATAAACTTATTTTTAATAAAACATATTTCCGCATAACGAAACAATGGAGATAAAATGGAACAGGTCGTTCAGGTTGAATATTTAAAATCCTATGTAGCTGTAGTTAAAATTCACCGTCCAGAAGCAAAAAATGCCTTAAATACCCAAGTGAGGATTCAGCTGGCACAAATCTTTAATCAACTCAGCGATGACCCGGAAATTCGTGCCATTGTATTGACAGGCGGAGAACAGGACTTTGCAGCAGGCGCAGATTTAAAAGAGTTGGCAAATGCTCATGCAGTTCAGATGATGCAACGTCGCAGTGAGCGTTACTGGCAGGCAATTGCCAGCTGTCCAAAACCGGTCATTGCTGCAGTCAATGGCTATGCCTTGGGTGGAGGCTGTGAGCTGGCCATGCATGCAGATATTATTATTGCCAGCCAGACAGCGGTATTTGGACAACCAGAGGTAAAAGTTGGTGTAATGCCAGGGGCAGGTGGTACCCAGCGTCTGTTCCGTGCGGTAGGCAAATTCCAGGCCATGCGCATGATATTGACTGGCTGTCTGGTTCCAGCTCAAGAAGCCTTACAAATGGGCTTAGTGTCCCAGTTAGTTGAAGAAGACAATGCGATTCCAGCTGCCCTCAAAATGGCTGAATCCATAGCTAAATTGCCTCCTGTCGCGCTGGAACAGATTAAAGAAGTTGCGCTGATGGCCGAAGATGTACCTCTTCATGCGGGCCTGGCGCTAGAGCGTAAATCCTTCCAGTTACTCTTTGATACCGAAGACCAGAAAGAAGGCATGCAGGCTTTTATTGAAAAACGAAAACCAAATTATCAGGGTAAATAATTCAGGGATAGAAACATGAGTATTCAAATTCAGCAGATCGGAATTATTGGCACAGGTACTATGGGCGCAGGTATTGCCCAGATTGCAATCCAATCTGGCCACGATGTAATACTGTTTGATGCCAAGGCAGGGGCTGCAGAGCAAGCCAGAGAAAAACTCGGCAAGACTTTAAATACGCTGGCCAGTAAAGGAAAATTCAGTCAGGAAAAAGCCAATCAGGATTTGAGCCATCTTAGTATAGCGACCGAATTGGAACAGCTCAAAAACTGTGACCTGATTGTTGAAGCAATTGTTGAAAATCTTGAGGTCAAGCAGCAGCTCATGCAGCAGCTAGAAAGCCTGGTGGGTACACAAACCATTCTGGCTTCTAACACCTCTTCTTTATCTATTACTGCAATTGCTGCTGGCTGCAAGCGTCCTGAACAGATCGTGGGTTACCATTTCTTCAACCCTGTACCGCTGATGAAAGTTGTCGAAGTCATTCAGGGCTTCAATACCCGTGAGGATATTGTAGATGCACTCATGCAGCTTTCTGTCAAAATGGGTCATCATCCGGTTAAAGCACAGGATACCCCGGGTTTTATCATTAATCATGCGGGCCGAGCCTTTGGCAGTGAGGCCTATGCCATGCTGATTGAAAATGTGGCTTCAGTGTCCGAGCTTGACCGGATTTACCGTGATGGTATCGGTTTTAAAATGGGTCCATTTGAACTGGTAGACCTGACCGGGATGGATGTCTCCCATCCGGTGAGTGAGTCAATTTATCATCAGTACTATGAAGAAGCCCGTTATCGTCCAAGTGTTATTACCCGGCAGCGATATATAGCCAAACAGCTGGGCAGAAAGACCGGTAAAGGTTTTTATGACTATACGACTGGTGAAAAGCAGGGAGAAGACCCGGCAGTTTTTGTAGAAAAGCTGGATCAGTATCCAACTGTCTGGATTGCAGCAGACCTTGAAAAAGACCAGAGTATTTTAAAAGATTATCTGGAACAGCAGGGCGTAACGCTAGAAACAGGTCCAGAGCCTTCTGAACAGGCTTTAGTGCTCATTGCCAGCTATGGTGAAGATGCAACGACTGCGGCCTTACGCTATCAGGTAAATCCGAAACAGGTAGTGTGTATTGACCTGCTATACGGTTTTAATAAACATCGTACTCTTATGCCAACCCTCATCACTGACTCAAAACATAAGACAGCAGCACATTCCATTTTTAATCTGGATGGCACTTCACTTAGCATGATTCAGGAAAGTACCGGCTTCGTAGCACAGCGTGTACTGGCCATGATCGTTAATCTGGGCTGTGACATTGCCCAGCAGGGTGTGGCCAGTGTTGAGGATATTAACGCTGCAGTACGTCTGGGTCTGGGCTATCCTTATGGCCCGATTGAATGGGGTGACAAGTTGGGAGCAGATAAAATTCTGCTTATTCTGGACCGTATGTCTGCAATTAGCCGTGATCCACGTTATCGTCCGAGTGCATGGTTACGCCGTCGTGTTCAGTTAAAACTGCCATTGGTCACGACTGTATAATCCTTTAAAGTCTCTCAGGTACTGCTTGTAGCAGCAGTACCTGTTCAGATACAAGACTCAGACAGCTACATCAGCAAAACTTTTCTCACGCTGAAACATGGTAGCTACGTAAGAGCAGACTGGAATAATCTTGACCTGTTTCTCACGTGCATAAGCAACTGCAGCATCAAGCAGTTCGCGTGCCACGCCTCGGCCACGTGCTGCCGGACTGACCCAGGTATGATCAATAGCAAATTTGTCCTCACCCTGCCACACATAAGTCAGCTCGCCCAAGCGTTCGCCATTTTCAGGAATAATAAAGGCACCGCGCTGGTCATTTTCATAATGCTGAACTTCCATACTTTTCTCCTTCATGAATCTTGTCAATTTGTTTTAACATGCCACATCCAGACAACAATTACCGTTGATTTGAGTTATTTTTTTAAATTGCACTTTGTTAAAAAATGTGCAACTCTACACATATTCAAATAGAGCATTCTATTTGAGACAGAATTTTAGTTTGACAAGGGGAGTAGCCTCCTCCAAGCGTAGCCGATAGTTTTTTATCGCGTTCGGTTGCGTGTCAGATATCGTCAATACACTTTGCAAAAAGTCGGTATCTGAGCATCAGGATGTTCTAACCCTGGTGTAGGCAAGACCTTGATCATGTTGACACAGATGAATAAACACATCTGGCAGCAGGTCAAGGTTTTTTTGTGCCCGTATGCCGGATGAGGAGATAGTGATGGAATCAATCGGCAGTATGGGATTGTATCTGGTATTTTTTGCCATAATTGCAGTCATGCTTTTGGTAGATTTTTTAGGTTTCAGACAGCATCAGGATCAGCCTGTTCCTATGAAGCAGGCTGCGTGGTGGAGTGCAGCCTGGGTAACCATTTCAGTGATTTTTGGTGCAGGTCTCTGGTTTTATCTGCAACAGAGCAGCGGAATTGAAATAGCCAACCAGAAAACCATGGAATACTTTACCGGTTATCTACTGGAAAAATCATTGGCTATTGATAATGTGTTCGTCTGGCTAATGATTTTCTCGGCATTTGCCATTCCACCTGCTTTGCAGAAACAGGTCCTGCTTTATGGGGTTCTGGGCGCAATTATCCTGCGGACCATTTTTATCTTTATTGGGGCATGGATGGTACAGGAGTTTTCCTGGGTACTTTATATCTTCGGTGCCTTCCTGGTATATACCGGCTATAAATTTCTGAAAGGGCAAGATGATGACCCCAATATTGAAGAGATGGCCTTACTGAAATGGCTGCGTAAGCATTTTCGTATTACCCCGCAGCTCGAAGGTCATAAATTCTGGGTACGTAAACAGGGCCAGTTATGGTTGACGCCGCTCTTCGTAGTATTGATTCTGGTTGAGTTCTCTGATGTAATTTTTGCAGTAGATTCTATTCCGGCAATCTTCGCAGTCACCAGTGATCCGTTTATTGTTCTTACAGCAAACCTGATGGCGATTCTCGGTTTACGTGCCATGTTCTTTCTTCTATCTGGTGCTGCAGTAAAAATGCATTACCTTCCTTATGGTTTAGGTGTAATCCTGCTGTTTATTGGCGCAAAAATGCTTCTGCTTGACGTATTCCATATGCCAATCTGGATTTCTCTAGGCTTTATTGCAGTTGTGCTCACCATTACCGGCTGGATGTCATACCGTTATAACCAAAAGCAGCTACCACAATAGTCCACAGATAGTTTAAACGGTTAAGGCTCTGACTTAACCGTTTTACGCATTATAACGGTATACAGTCGCTGAGAGTTACGGTTAAAATCGGTTGAAAAAAGTATAACTTGCAGGTTTTAACCATGTCTTCACTTCCCATTTCCACAGCCATTCGCGGGCGTTTTCTAGATATTCGGCAGATTGTAGCCCAGCCTACCGATCTGGCTCATCAGGTCCGTTATTTAGAAGATGGCCTGCTGATTACAGAACAGGGAAAAATAGTCTGGTTTGGCCCGTGGCAAGAGGGTCAGACCCAATTACCTGCCGGTATTCTGGTAGAACATTATCCTGAACAGTTGATTGTTCCTGGCTTTATTGACACCCATATACATTATCCGCAAAGTGAAATGGTCGGTGCATATGGCGAGCAACTGCTGAGCTGGCTTAATACTTATACATTTCCAACTGAAATGCAGTTTGAAAATCCTGAACATGCCAGCAAGATTGCCCATTTTTTTATAGAAGAACTGCTTAGAAATGGAACCACCACTGCATTGGTTTTCTGTACGGTGCATCCGCAATCAGTAGATGCATTATTTGAGCAGGCAGCACAGTACCAGATGCGGCTCATTGCAGGTAAGGTCATGATGGACCGTAATGCACCCGAAGCACTTTGTGACACGGCCCAGAGCAGCTATGAAGATAGCAGGGCACTCATTGAAAAATGGCATGGCAAGGGCCGGGCACTCTATGCTATTACACCACGTTTTGCGCCTACCTCTACACCGAAACAATTGCAGCTGGCGGGGAAATTAAAAACAGAATTTCCGGATGTCTATATACATACCCATTTGAGTGAAAATCTGGATGAAATTGCTTGGGTAAAAGAATTGTTCCCTGAGCAGCAGGGTTACCTGGAGGTTTATCATCATTACGGGCTGACTGGAGAACGCAGTGTATTTGCACATTGTGTTCATCTGCAGGAGCAGGAATGGGACTGTCTGCACCAGAGTAAATCTGCAATCGCATTCTGCCCAACATCGAACCTGTTTTTAGGAAGCGGGCTGTTTCCATTGTCTAAAACCTGGCAAAAACAGGTAAAGGTTGGCCTCGGGACTGATATTGGTGCAGGTACATCATTCAGCCTGTTACAGACAGCCAATGAAGCATATAAAGTCCAGCAGTTACAGGGCAACAAGCTCTCTGCGCTTGAGGCTTTCTACCACGCTACACTGGGGGGCGCACGTGCATTGAACCTAGAGGACAAACTGGGTAATTTCGATTTAGGTAAAGAAGCTGACTTTATAGTACTCGACCTGAAGGCAACAACTTTACAGAAACTGCGTCAGGAACATAGCAAGGGACTAGAAGACAGCCTGTTTGCCCTGTTTACATTAGGAGATGATCGTAATGTTGAAGCAACCTATATCTATGGACAAAAGGCCTACAGCAAAGCAGAACCAGTCTAGAGTTCCTGGTAGCAGTCTTTTTAAATGGGGAGTATTGGCTTTAGCCTGTGCAGTCCTGCTCAAGTCTGATCGGCCCTCAACTAACAGATAATTCACATTCTGGCTTCTGAAAAGGATGCACAGAATGAAAAATTGCATTAAAATTTCCCTATTCGAGGTGTTGCAGGTCAACACCTTTTTTATTTTTTCATTTTACTCGTTTTTAGGGATCTGCCCATGACCATTGAAATGAGCGTATTGATTTCTGCTGAAGAGATTCAGGCAAAAGTCAAAGAGCTTGGTGCAAAAATTGATGCTCACTATGCACAAAGTGACCGGGAACTGGTTCTGATCGGACTGTTACGTGGCTCGGTCATTTTCATGGCAGATTTATGCCGTGCCATTCATAAACCACATGAACTGGACTTTATGACCGTCTCCAGTTATGGGGGAGGCACTACTTCAAGTCGTGATGTAAAAATCCTGAAAGATCTGGACGGGGAAATCCGGGGTAAAGATGTTCTGGTAGTCGAGGATATCATCGACTCAGGCAATACCCTAAGTAAAGTTCTGGAAATTCTGCAAACCCGTAATCCTAATTCAATCGAACTCTGCACCCTGGTAAGCAAACCATCACGCCGTGAAATTGAACTTGAAGTTAAATTTTTAGGCTTTGAAGTAGAAGATAAATTTATTGTTGGCTATGGTCTGGATTATGACCAGAAGTATCGACACATTCCTTTTATTGGGGAAATTGGTCTTTAGTTTTCTAAATTCCTGATACTTAAAAGTGGCCTATGGCCACTTTTTTTATACGTTCTTTAGCAGTTTTATCGTATTGATGCCCTATCGGCACAAAAACTCAACAGGAAGTAGCATTATGGCACTTTTTAAAATTTGATACATGCTCAATGATAATAAGCGTACATGTTCCAGACATCACATCAGAAAAGATAAGAAGGAGAACGCGTATGTGGTCACTTATTGTTGCTATTATCGTCGGTTTCATTGCAGGGCTAATTGCACGAGCAATTCATCCTGGTAATGACAAGGCAGGCTTTATCGTTACCACTTTATTAGGGATCGCTGGTGCACTGGTAGCTACCTATGGTGGCCGTATGCTCGGCCTTTATGATGAAAACTCGGCTGCAGGCTTTATTGCATCAGTCGTGGGTGCATTGATCATCCTGTTTATTTATAACATGATTACCAAGCGTTCACGTGTAAATCATCATCCTTAAATAATTTAAAAATTAAAATAAAAAAGCACCGTTTCCGGTGCTTTTTTATGGCTATAGCTTATAAGCCAAATTCCTGCCAAGCCTGTTCAATCTGTTCCGCCGGATAAGCCCCCATCAGTTTAAAACCATTTGAGAAAATGATTGCCGGAGTACCTTGCAAGCCCAGTGATTTTCCCAGACTCAAATTCCGCTCAATCGGATTAGTGCAACTGGTATTGGCAGTGGGCTGTATTCCTTTAACTAGCAGGTTTTGCCAAGCCACTGTACGGCTATCCGAACACCATACCTGTTTAGCCGGTTTTACCGACTGTGGTTTGATCGGATAAATAAAAGTATAAATCGTCACATTATTAAGTTTGGCAAGCTCAGTCTCAAGCTTTTTGCAATATGGACAATTTGGGTCAGAAAAGACGGCAAGTTGACGCTTGCCGCTGCCTCGCACTGTTTTAATCGCATCCTGTAAAGGCAGCTGTTTCCAGTCAATACTATTTTGCTTAAGCACCAGATCTTTGGTTAGATTCTGCTGATCCTTAAGACGTATCATGGAACCAACTAGAATATGATTGGCTTCTTCACCCACATAAACTACTTGGCCATCTAGCACTGTACTATAGATTCCATTCATCTCAGTAGACTGAATCTGCTCAAATTTCAGGTTAGGATAATGCTGCTTTAAATTATTCTGTACTGACTCTACATTGGCAAAGCAGCTACTACTGAGTATTCCAGCTAGCGCTAGCATTAATAATTTTTTCATGCGTGGATGGCTCATTTTAGGTTAATCCTGCCTAATTTTAATCTTTTGGCTCTTTTTAAACATATTTTTAACAAAATATTTTAACTAACTAAGGAAGGTTTCACGTGGAACATCTACAACGGCATATTGATTTCAACCGAAATATGCACCACTTCCTCATGAATACTTAATGCATCACGAACCTGATCAGCATTCAGGTCATCTTGGGTTTCCAAAGCCAAAATACAGGCAAATTTTCCACGGCCTACTTTCCACACATGCAGATCAGTAATCTCTACTTTTACTGGTAAACCGACAATAACCTCACGAATCTCAGCGACTACCGGATGATCCATTTCTGCATCCAGCAAGGTTCGGCCTGTATCTCTTATAAGTCCCCAAGCCCAGCGCGCTACCAATACAGCACCGGCAACTCCCAAGACGGCATCCAGAAAGGCCCAGCCGAAATATTTTCCGGCCAGAAGCGCAATAATAGCGAAAACCGATGTCACCGCATCAGCAACCACATGCAAGAAAGCAGCTTTTTGATTTAAATCATGGCTATGCTTACCATGTTCATGTTCATGTTCATGTTCATGTTCATGTTCATGTTCATGTTCATGTTCATGATGGTGATGGTGATGGTGATGGTGATGGTGATGGTGATGGTGATGGTGATGGTCAGTATGATCATGCAAGAGCCAGGCACAAAGCAGATTTACCAATAGGCCGAGTACTGCGATCGGAATTGCTTCATTATAGTGAATAGCAACCGGAAAAATCAGACGTTCAACTGAATGAACCGCCATATATAAAGCTACAACAATCAATAAAATGGCGCTACTGTAGCCTGCCAGAATTTCGATTTTCCAGGTTCCAAAACTGAAACGCTGGTCATTTGCATAGTGACGCGCCGCGCGGTAAGCCAGATAAGCGAGCCCCAAAGCCAACATATGTGAACTCATATGCCAGCCATCAGCCAGTAAAGCCATAGAGTTAAATAGCCAGCCACCACTTATTTCGAGTAGCATCATGAAACCGGTTAACAGTGTAGCCCACAGGATTCGTTTCTGGGCGAGCGGATTCCCCTGATCAAACTGGTGTTTATGGTGTCGGGATAGGTTAAAATTTTGCATAACAGTTTATTCCATATACTCCCCCCTAGTATAATTATTTTTAGAGGTCATGCATGGGTCATTTACATCAGGACAAGAAAATTTTAAATCGAGTCAAGCGGCTTCAAGGGCAGCTTCAAGCTGTAGAAACTGCGTTGCAGCAAGAAGATAAAAGCTGCATTGAAGTATTACAGCAGGTGGCAGCTATAAAAGGTGCAGTAAATGGCCTGATGAATGAGCTGATTGAATCTCATCTACGTGAACATGTAATCAAACAAAATGATGATAATGAAAAGGAACTGGCCGAGTTTCTCAAGTTGCTTAAGCGTTATACCTGATCTGGCCATAGATCCTGGCTATCTAAATAGTAAGGTTCCAGATTTATGACAGGCACTAATCCAGGTTACTTATTTACTTTCGATTTTTCGAAGGCTTCAGACTACTATTAGGTTCATTCCTGTTTACGATCTGATCTTTTCATTTATGAAACAACAATCTTGGCATCCATTTCTTATGGTAAGCCTTGCCTTATGTACTGGTACCATTGGAACAGCGCTCGCTAGCCCGCTTTATCCGATTTACCAGCAAATATGGCATTTACTGCCAAGTCACATTACTTATATTTTCGTCGCCTATATGTTTGGCTGTCTTGCCACTTTACTGTTCTTTGGTCGTACCAGTAACAGTTTGGGTTTTCTCCGTACACTGCAAATCGGTTTAGTCATCGTGATTTGTGGATTAACACTTTCTGCGGTTGCCATTGATATTTACTGGTTGATGGCAGGGCGATTTGTGATCGGGATTGCTTCTGGACTGATTAGTACCTCAGCCATGCTTGGCCTGATTACGACGATTCCTGATCAACATAAACTTTATGCACCGCAACTCAGTTCAGTGATTACTGTGATTGGTTTCGGGCTTGGACCCTTTATTGGAGGACTGATTGCCCAGTTTTCTGATCAGCCTCTTATAAGTCCTTATTTGCCGGTGATTGCAGTAGCTTTCCTTTGCCTGTTAGGTTTGGCCCGCCTTGAATCACCTCAATTCGAACGGCAGAATTTTTCTATAGCGCCACATCTGGAAATTCCTGAGTCACATTACAAGACCCTGTTTTTTATTGCCGGTCTGACTGCCTTTATTGCTTTTGGTGCTTTTAGTTTATTTGCTTCACTGTCACCTTCTTTTGTGAAAGATTTAATTCCATGGCATGGCCCGCTGGTAAGTGGCAGTGCAATTGCCAGTATTTTACTTACCTCTGCTGTTGTACAGTTTTTTGCACGCTCACTATCACCCATTAAAAGCCTGAATCTGGGTGTGGGTACATTAATGTTCAGTCTGATCTTACTGGCCTTGTGTATGATTTCGCAATGGAGCCCACTATTTTTCATCAGTGACCTTCTGGTCGGCGCAGGACATGGGTTAGGGTTAATGGGTGCATTTGGTCTGATTCACAGCATGACTCATGAACGTAATCGTGCTGCGGTTATGTCAACTTATCTTTTTATCGGTTATCTAGGCACAATTGTACCAATTATTGCCGTAGGCTATCTGGCTGATCATTTTGGATTAACATTCGGGGTACTGAGTTTCTGTGCAAGCATAGCGCTGCTCTGTCTGGCCTTATTACTCTGGCCTAAAAAAATAGTTTCATCATAATTACCTGAACTTTATGGCTTAGCAGAATGGAGCAGTCATCAAATCCTAAATCAGCTTAATTTATTATATTTTAATCATTTTCACTGGAAATATTATTTAGATATTTGGAATTCCATAAATTTTATCTAAACCTGATTCAGGTAAAATTTTCTATTAAGTCTTGGAGTTACTAATATTAAAATTTAGCTCATTGCTTATACTTTTTATAAAAA
Organism: Acinetobacter sp. UBA6571; assembly: GCF_002434085.1. Lineage (NCBI taxonomy): Bacteria > Pseudomonadati > Pseudomonadota > Gammaproteobacteria > Moraxellales > Moraxellaceae > Acinetobacter > Acinetobacter sp. UBA6571. The sequence goes on from NZ_DJJJ01000031.1 coordinate 24,903, forward strand.
TTCTGGCAAATTATTAATAGAGATTAAAAGCCGGCCAACTCTGATGAAGGTAGGGTTTTAATTCTCTATAAAGAGTCCTAAGACCGGCTTAAATAACTTATCAATTTATTGATAATGAGTTCACTTGCTTTTGAACTATTTCCCGATACAGAAAGACCCGAAAATTTTCCCAAGCAGGTCATCGGCGCTAAATTCACCAGTAATTTCACTTAAAGCATTTTGGGCCAGCCGTAATGATTCGGCTACCAGCTCACCTGCATGAAAATCTGTAAGCTGCTCACGTGCCTCAGCCAGATATACCTGTGTACGCTTCATTGCGTCCAGATGCCGTGTTCGGGCAATAAAGGTATCTTCTTCTGGTTGGAAGCCGGCATGGTCTGTAATCGCTTCTATGAGCATCTGGACGCCGGTTTCCATTTTTGCAGATACACTGATATGACGAAAACCCTGATATTGTCCTGCTTCTGGCTGGACCCCAATGAGGTCACACTTATTTCCAATTAGTATAAGCCGTTTAGGCTCCAGATGTTCAGCAAAATAATTCTGGGCTAATTTTAGAGGATCTTCACCTTGGCTCAAATCATAGACCAGTAACAGTAAGTCAGCCTGTTCAATTTCCTTAATTGCGCGACGTATCCCTTCTTGTTCTACAATATCACCGGTTTCACGTAAACCTGCTGTATCTGTGAGTGTAATGGGTAGACCGTTCAGACTAATCTTTTCATGCAGTACATCACGGGTTGTTCCAGCAATATCAGTAACAATAGCGCGGTCATTACCTGCTAATGCATTTAAGAGCGAAGACTTACCGGCATTTGGTTTTCCGGCAATGACCACCTGTAAGCCTTCTCGCAGTAACTGGCCCTGACGTGCAGATTGCTGTACCAGCGTGACTGAACTGGCAACATCATCCAGCAGCTTGAGAATTTTTCCGTCAGCGAGAAAATCAATTTCTTCTTCAGGAAAATCAATCGCCGCTTCTACATGTAAACGTAAATGAATAAGCTTCTCTAATACAGAATTCACCTTAACAGAAAAAGCACCTTGTAAAGAACGTACTGCAGAGCGTGCAGCTGCCTGTGACGTGGCATCAATCAGATCAGCAATGGCTTCGGCCTGTACCAGATCAAGTTTGCCATTTTCAAAGGCACGCATGGAAAACTCGCCAGCCTTGGCCGCTATGGCACCCAGCTCGAATAGTCGGGAGAGCAGGGCATTTTGAATTACCGGTCCACCATGACCCTGTAGCTCAACAACATCTTCTCCAGTAAATGATGAGGGATTTGGAAAACAGATAACCAATCCCTCATCCATTACCAGCTGCTCTGCATCATAAAACTGCCGAAAAGCTGCCATGCGGGCTTTTGGTAGAGACCGCTGGGTTAACTGTTCGGCAATCATATAGGCTTTCGGACCTGAGAGGCGAATTACCCCAACACCACCACGGCCAGGTGGAGTCGCTATCGCAGCAATTGTGGTGGAGTTGAGCATATTGATCACCTAAAAATTTTAAAAACAGCAAAAGAAAATCCGTTCAAGATTATCATCTTGGACGGATTTATTCAGCATCGATCAAGTGAGCTGAATGGATTATTAAATCACTTCAACACCATTTTCGCGTTCTTTCTTCACGCTCCGGTTAATAAACCATTGCTGCAAGATAGTAATACTATTGTTGACAATCCAGTACAGTACTAGTCCTGCTGGGAAGAACAGCATAAATACCGTGAAAATGATCGGCATGATCTTAAAGACTTTTGCCTGCATTGGATCAGCTGGCTGCGGATTCAGTGATTGCTGAGTAAACATAGTCAGACCCATGACTAACGGCAAGATAAACCATGGATCCATCGCCGACAAATCCTGAATCCAGCCAAACCATGGCGCATGACGCAGTTCTACACTTTCCATCAATACCCAGTATAGGGCAAGGAAAATCGGCATTTGCAGCAAGAGCGGTAAACAACCTGAGAGAGGATTGACCTGCTCGCGCTTGTAGAGCGCCATCATTTCCTGAGAGAAACGCATACGGTCTTCACCGAACTCTTCTTTCATGCGCTGCATTTCTGGTGCAATTACCCGCATTTTCGCCATAGAGCGATAGCTCTTGGATGACAGTGGCCAAAGAATAAGTTTAACCAGTATAGTCAGCAGGATAATTGACCAACCCCAGTTACCGACAATGTTATGGAAGAACTGCAGACCCAGGAACAATAATTTAGCAATTGGCCATAACCAGCCATAATCTACAGTCTGGTTCAAACCTACTGCCAGATCTTTGAGCTCGGACTGAATCTTTGGACCTGAGTAGAAGGTTGCATCTACTTCAGCAACCGTACCGGCTGGCACATTGATAGTTGGCGAAGTAAAACTAATGATATTCATATCATCAGCTGATTTGCGTGATTCGAGCTTGGCAGCATATGGCTGTCCATTGGCTTGAGTCAGTTTAAGCTGACCCGGAATCCAAGCACTCACAAAGTAATGCTGTACTACAGCAATCCAGCCACCCTTTGCATCAACATTCAGCTTTTCATCATTAAAATTATCAAACTTGAGCTTGTTGTAATGCTCTTCTGGTGTGCCCCAGGCACCGCCCAAGAAGGTACCCAGCGTAAAGATCCCCTGATCAGACTTACCAGGATCTTCAGAATTATCACGTTTGATCTGGCCAAACATCTGACCCTGCCAGTTTTGCTGACTACGGTTCACCACTTTATGGTTGACCACGATCGGGTATTCGCCCTGCTTAAAGGTAAAGGTCTTAATGATCTCTACACCATCAGCAGTCTTGTAGACCATCGGTATAGTCAGTACTTTTACTGCTTTACCATTATCTTTACTGACAGTCTGAGCATCTTTAAGCAAGTCATAAGAAGTTTTTTCAACCTCATATACCGGGCGGCCGCTACGGTTACTGTCTGGACCATTGAGTCCAATCAGACCAGATTGTGCGACATAGGTACGCTTGGCATCACTTTCCAGCATGACAAACGGCTGATCGCTGTCTTTATTCTTGTCATGATTCAGTAATTCAATTCGTACAATATCCCCACCTTTTGGATTGATCAAAAGATGATAGAGGTCAGTCTGTACTGAAATCAGCTGCTGATTTACAGGTGCAGTTACATCTGTTGCTTGTGGCGTTGCAATATTTGCTTGCGGTACATCAGAAGAAGCTGATGCCGCTTGGCTATTTGGCAAATCTGCAGATACTTCATGCGAAACGACTGCCTGTTGCTGCGGCGCTGTCTCTGCATGACCATAATCTTTTTGCCACGCCAAAATGAGCAAATATGCGACGACAAACATGGCCCCGAGAATTGCAAACCTGGCCCATTGTTGCATATCTATTACCCCAAGTGGTTAGAGTGATTTTGATTCAAAAAACGATCACGAAAGGGTACAGCAACGTGAAAGGTTTGAGAATCTATTTGCTGAAATGAAATAAAACGAATTGCTTTTGGGGGAACAGGATCATAGCCAGAACCACCCCACGGATGACAGCGACAGATACGTTTACCGGCCAACCACACGCCACGCATCGCGCCATGCGCATGAATGGCTTCTAACGAATATTGAGAACAAGTTGGAATATAACGACAACGAGGTCCAAGCAGCGGACTAATCGCAATTTGATAGAAACGTATCAACCAATGCAATAAACGTCTCATTGGTATCTCTAGTTTTGTGAGGAAGAAACAGCTATTTTTCGGTGTTTTTTAACCTGGCGTTGTAACTTTTGCCAAGCTATCTGTAGTTGCTGGTGCAACTCGGCATTAGAAATATCTTCTATACCTATTTTAGGCATTACTACGATATCTAATAATTCCAGTTGTTGCTGATGCAGGCGAAAACTTTCGCGAGCAAGTCGTTTTATCCGATTTCTTTCATGTGCACGACGCACTTTTTTCTTGGCCACAACAATACCCAAACGGCTATGATGCAATTCGGTCGGTCTGGCAAGAAATAAGAAGTGGGGTTGATGCACTTTAAAAAGCGCACCATCAAACACACTTTTGTAATCTGCAGCACAGCGGATACGTACAGCTGTGCTGAAGCTATAAAGTGTCATGACACCCAAGTCGTTTAAACTTAAACTGAAATTAAACAGTTAAGCTGTGACGACCTTTGGCACGACGGCGAGCTAATACTTGACGACCAGCTTTAGTAGCCATACGAGCACGGAAACCATGAACGCGCTTACGCTTTAATTCAGATGGTTGGAATGTACGTTTCATGTCGAAACTCCAAAATGATCTTTCTATAAAGGTTCGCGATTGTATTGTGCAATCTTTACGCTGTCAATGAAAACCCGTCTTTTGTTCAATTTTGATTGTAATTCCAAGAATAGAGAAATATACAAATATAAAAATGAGAGAGATAAAATTTAAAACTTATACACAATATAAACCATTTATTTTAAAATACATTTATTTAAAAACTAAAAATATCCACAGTTTTATAAACAATATTTTGTATTTCTGAGTTAGGCTGCTGGTTTTGAATTTAAATTCATTGTAAGTTAAGTTATCCACACCAGATTGCATCGTTATTATTAAATTCAAATTTTAAAATTTAAATTTATTATTATTATTAGAGCGGCTTTTTTCTGTGGAAATGATACTTTTATATTCTAATATCAGATGATTATATTGTGGATAACTATGTTTTTATAATTTATATGAATTGTGGATAACTTTGTGATATATTTTATCCACAGGTTATGGAAAACTTTATCCACATGTGGTTTAAATTCAAATTTAAAACAGAAAGTTTCTTTTTTGGCCAAAACTTTAGAAATGACCCATGACAGATGTGGATAACTTGGTTAGAATGGCCACCCCTCGCAAGGGGTGCTGTAGTTCAATTTAAATTTAAAACATGAAGATAGGGGATTCACATGCTTTGGACGGACTGCTTAACTCGCTTGCGACAAGAGCTCTCTGATAATATCTTTGCGATGTGGATTCGTCCTCTGGTGGCTGAAGAACTGGAGGATACTTTACGTTTATATGCGCCTAATCCTTATTGGACCCGATATATTCAAGAGCATCATCTGGAATTAATCACAATTCTAGCTGAACAAATGTCGGAAGGCCGTGTACGTAAGGTTGAGATTTTAGTAGATTCCCGGCCCGGCGCTATTTTATCAGCAGCAGAGCAGCCAGCCACCACTACGGCTGCATTAGAGCACCCGGCTTCTATGCCGGTATCGCGTCCTAAAAAGGAAAAAGAAGCTGAACCGGCCAAACAGAATAAGAAGCGTCTTTTAAATCCACTTTTCACTTTCGCACTTTTTGTAGAAGGGCGCTCTAACCAGATGGCAGCAGAAACGTGCCGCAAAGTACTGACACAGCTTGGTGCATCCCAGCATAATCCCTTGTTTTTGTATGGACCTACCGGTTTGGGTAAAACACACCTGATGCAGGCTGTCGGTAATGCGCTATTACAGGCCAAACCCAATGCACGTGTCATGTATATGACTGCAGAAAGTTTTGTACAGGATTTTGTCAGTTCTTTACAGCGTGGCAAGGTGGAAGAATTCAAAAAGAACTGTCGTTCCTTGGATTTATTATTGGTCGATGACATTCATCTTTTAGCGGGTAAAGAGGCAAGTCTGGTCGAGTTTTTCTATACCTTTAATGCTTTATTGGATGAATCCAAGCAGATTATTTTAACTTCAGACCGCTATCCGAAAGAATTGACTGAACTGGATCCACGTTTGGTTTCCCGTTTTTCCTGGGGCTTATCTGTTGGAGTCGAGCCGCCAGATATTGAAACACGGATAGAAATCCTGCTGAAAAAAGCTGAAAGCAATGAGATTGACTTACCCCGTAACTGTGCTTTATTTATTGCACAGCAGGTGGTTGCCAATGTTCGTGAACTTGAAGGCGCCTTAAACAAGGTCGTCGCTATTTCTCGGTTTAAGGGAACCGCAATTGATCTGGACGTGGTACGAGAATCCTTAAAAGATGTTTTGGCGATCCGGGCCCGAACTATTAGTGTAGAAAATATTCAGCGTGTGGTGAGTGAGTATTTTCGTATTCCCCTCAAAGAGCTGGTCGGGCCTAAAAGAACCCGAATTTATGCACGCCCTCGTCAATTAGCAATGGGTTTGGCACGTGAATTAACTGGTGACAGTTTTCCAGAAATTGGCATGGCTTTTGGCGGGCGAGATCATAGTACAGTCATGCATGCCTGCGAAAAAGTCCAGAGCCTCCGTGCTGAAGATCCGATTTTTAATGAGGATTATAAAAACCTGCTGCGCCTGTTGCAGAGTTGATCAATCCGGATTCTTGCAAAGTGCTTGAAACTGCCGCATAGTACACTGCTAAAAATTATTTTTTTATCTGTCTTCAGTTGTTAGAGGAATGAATCGTGCGTTTGAAAATCGCTAAAGAGAGCTTACTCAATGTTCTATCACATGTGGTAGGGGCGGTCGAACGTCGTCATACCCTGAACATTCTTTCAAACGTTAAAATTCAGGCGAGTCCGCAGGCTCTGACAATCACCGGGTCTGACCTGGAAGTTGAGCTGGTGGCCAGTACCGGCTTAAGTGAGGGAGCCTGTTTACAGCCGGGTGAAACTACTGTGCCGGCGCGTAAACTCATGGATATCTGTAAGTCACTACCAAGTGCTGCTTTAATCGATTTACAAATTACTGAAGACCAGCGCTGCATTTTAAAGTCTGGAAATAGCCGTTTTGTACTGGGAACCTTACCTGCTGAAGATTATCCTTTACTTAATCATGACAATAGTCAGGGTACTCAGGTTCAAGTCACCCAGCGTGAACTCAAGCGTCTGTTTGAAAAAACTGCTTTTGCAATGGCAGTGCAGGATGTCCGTTTTTACCTAACCGGCACATTACTGGAAATTGATGAAACTCAATTGCGTGCTGTAACTACCGATGGTCACCGTCTCGCATTGTGTGAAACCTTGGCATCTTCTACCGCTTCCCAGCCAGTGCAGGCAATTGTTCCACGTAAGGCAGTAGCAGAACTGCAACGCCTGCTCAGCATTGAAGATGAACAGCTTACGTTACTGATTGGCCGTGAACTGTTAAATGTTACAATTCAAACCCCAAGCCGTGACAAGGAACAGGGCGAGATTACAGTACGTTTCACGACTAAACTGATTGACGGGAAATTCCCTGATTATCGTCGCGTTATTCCACGTGGTGGTGATAAAACTGTCCAGATCGCGCATGACGTATTTAAACAGTCATTGCAACGGGTGGCGATTCTTAGTAATGAAAAATTGCGTGGTGTATTCCTCAATTTTAATGCAGATTCATTACAGCTTCGAGCCAACAACCCGGAGCAGGATGAAGCGATTGAGGATCTGGCTATTCAATATAATAACTCTCCGCTAGAAATGTCTTTTAATGCACAATATCTGCTTGAAGTGCTGAACGTACTAGATGGCGATGATGTTGTTATGACCATGACTGAAGCCAATCAGTCTGTGCTGGTGCAAGACCCTGCCCAGCAGGACCAGACTTATGTTGTCATGCCAATGCGTGTCTAGACTTAAAGCTATTTTATGTATATTACGCGTTTAAATATCGAACGTGTCCGGAACCTTTCAGCGGTTGCACTCTCTGAGTTGCAGCCGTTTAATGTTTTTTACGGGGCCAATGGTTCAGGCAAAACCTCGATTCTTGAGGCGATTCATTTGCTGGCCACAGGCCGCTCTTTTCGAACTTATATTCCCAAACACTACATTCAGAGTGGTGCTTCAGACACGATTGTATTTGCACAGTCTGCTACCGAGAAAATTGGCATGCAAAAAATGCTCTCGGGTGAGCAGATAATTAAAGTGAATGGCGATACGGTCGCAACTCAGGGTCAGCTTGCTAAAATGCTGGCATTACAATATATCGACCCACTCAGTACGGATATCATTGACCATGGAGCCAAACCGCGGCGACAGTTACTGGACTGGCTGATGTTCCACGTGGAACCTGAATTTTATCAGACATGGCAATATTATTCTCGCGCACTCAAGCAGCGTAACAGTCTGCTTAAATCCCGCCAAACTCTAAGTGTGGATGAGCTTGATCCATGGAACAAGATGTTGGCCAATTATGGTGAATTGCTCCATGCTCAACGTTCACAGGTGATGGAGCAATGGAAGATTTATTTTAAACAGGATTTAAGCCAGCTTTTACCTGATCTGGAGATTGAGCTAGACTATGTATCCGGTTTTCATAGTGAGCAGGGGCTTTATCAGGACCTGACGTTATATCATCAGAAAGACCTGGATAGACGCTATACCGAGTATGGACCACACCGGGCAGACCTGCGCTTGAAAACACCACTTGGAGATGCGGATAACATTCTTTCAAGAGGACAAAAAAAACTATTAATTATGGCCTTAAAACTCTCTCAGATTGCAATGTTGCATGCGAGCAATAAGGAAACTGTGGTATTATTAGATGATCTGACGGCAGAATTAGATTTAACCGCACAACAACGTTTAATTGAGCGATTGAGCCAACTTGGTAGTCAAGTTTTTATTACCACTCTAGAGCATAAATCGGTACAGCAGCATTTGCATGATCTGTCTATTTCCTATCAATTATTCCATGTTGAACACGGTCAAGTCAGTGTCGTTCAGCAATGATTTAACCCATCTTTGGATTGATCCATTTTACACTAGGGAGAAACCATGAGTTCAGAATCTCAATCTGCCTCTCCAACAGAACACACCCAAGAAAAGGCTTATGATTCCTCTAGTATCAAGGTATTACGTGGCCTAGACGCAGTGCGTAAACGTCCTGGTATGTATATTGGTGATACAGACGATGGGACAGGGCTGCACCATATGGTATTCGAGGTGGTCGATAACTCGATTGATGAAGCACTGGCTGGACACTGTGATGAAATTCTGGTGACCATTCATGAAGATGAATCTGTGAGCGTATCTGACAATGGCCGGGGTATTCCAACCGATATCCATCCGGAAGAGGGTGTCTCTGCTGCAGAGGTAATCCTGACAATTTTGCATGCGGGCGGCAAGTTTGATGATAACAGTTATAAAGTCTCTGGTGGCCTGCACGGTGTAGGTGTATCGGTTGTTAATGCTTTGTCGAGCAAGCTTGAGCTGACTGTACAGCGTGCAGGACAGATACATGAGCAGGAATACCAGCACGGTGTACCTCAGTATCCGTTACGTGTCGTGGGACAAACTGAACGTACAGGTACTAAAGTCCGTTTCTGGCCGAGTGCTGAAACCTTTAGCCAGACTATTTTTAATGTCGATATTCTGGCACGCCGTCTGCGTGAGCTGTCCTTTCTAAATGCCGGTGTCCGTATTGTTCTGCGCGATGAACGCATTAACCTTGAACATGTATTTGACTATGAAGGTGGTCTGTCCGAATTTGTTAAATATATCAATGAAGGTAAAAATCACCTGAATGAAATTTTCCATTTCACCACTCAGGCTGAAAATGGAATTGGTGTTGAAGTGGCGTTGCAGTGGAATGATTCTTATCAGGAAAATGTACGCTGCTTTACCAATAATATTCCGCAAAAAGATGGTGGTACCCATCTGGCTGGTTTCCGCGCAGCACTAACCCGTGGCCTGAACAGCTATCTTGAGAATGAGAATATTCTTAAGAAAGAAAAAGTTGCAGTAACAGGGGATGATGCACGTGAGGGACTGACTGCTATTGTGTCAGTTAAAGTTCCAGATCCTAAGTTTTCTTCGCAAACCAAAGAAAAATTGGTGTCCAGTGAAGTTAAACCGGCAGTCGAACAGGCGATGAATAAGGCGTTCTCTGAATATTTGCTTGAGAACCCGGCAGCAGCCAAGTCTATTGCAGGTAAAATTATTGATGCAGCACGTGCCCGTGATGCAGCACGTAAAGCCCGTGAAATGACACGCCGTAAAAGTGCACTGGATATTGCCGGCTTACCTGGAAAACTGGCTGATTGTCAGGAAAAAGATCCCGCCTTGTCTGAGCTGTTTCTAGTCGAGGGTGATTCGGCAGGCGGTTCTGCCAAGCAGGGCCGTAACCGTAAAATGCAGGCGATTTTACCGTTAAAGGGTAAAATTCTAAATGTAGAGCGTGCCCGTTTTGACCGGATGATTTCTTCTGCTGAGGTCGGTACACTGATTACGGCATTAGGCTGTGGTATTGGACGTGAGGAATATAATCCGGACAAGCTGCGTTATCATAAGATTGTGATCATGACAGATGCTGATGTCGACGGTTCACATATTCGTACGTTACTGTTGACATTCTTCTTCCGTCAAATGCCTGAACTGGTAGAACGGGGTCATATTTATATTGCTCAGCCGCCTTTATATAAACTGAAAAAAGGCAAGCAGGAACAGTATATTAAAGATAATGATGCTCTGGAAACCTATCTGATTTCCAATGCAATTGATGATCTGTCTCTGCATGTCAGTGCCGATGCGCCAGCAATTAATGGACAGGCATTGGCTCAGGTGATTCAGGATTACCAGGTTTCACAAAAGAGTCTGCACCGATTAACCTTGCGTTATCCTGCGACCTTGCTTGATGGTCTCTTGGCGCTAGAAGCTTTTAAAATGGACCAGAACCATGATGAAAGTTATGTCCAGCAATGGGGTGAACAGTTACGTTCACGTATTGCAGACATGCAGTCTAGCTTACGTCCTGAATTGAGTCTTGAAAAATTTGAACGTATTGATGCAGATGGTCAGTCCTCGGCGCTTTACTGGCCACGGATCACTGTTTATGTGCATAACTTGCCACATCATTATCTGCTTGATGCCGGATTGCTGGGCTCTGCCGAATATGCCCGACTGCTCAAGAATTCAAGAAGCTGGTTCAGCCTGATTGAAGAGGGTGCTTATCTTGAAAAAGGTGAGCGTCGTGTACAGGTCAGTAATTTCCATCAGGTCTGGCAGTTCATCTTGCAGGACTCACGCCGTGGCATGATGATTCAGCGTTATAAAGGTCTGGGTGAGATGAATGCCGAGCAGCTCTGGGAAACCACGATGGACCCGGAAAATCGTAATATGCTGCAAGTGACTATTGATGATGCAATTGAAGCAGACCGTATGTTCTCTTGCCTGATGGGAGACGATGTCGAGCCACGTCGTGCATTTATTGAAGAAAATGCATTGAATGCCGATATTGATGCTTAATCTCATCACTGCTCAATAAAAAAGCGCCAGAAGGCGCTTTTTTATATCTTATTATTAAGGAGTAAGGATTACCTTACGACAGTCTTCTTCACGTTTATCAAATATACGATAGCCTTCAGCGGCTTCAGACAGGTTCATACGGTGGGTAATAATTACTTCTGGGGAAAGGTCACCATTTTCAATAAATTCCAGTAATTGTGGCAGGAACTTATGTACATGGGTTTGTCCCATCTTAAAGGTTAAGCCTTTATCGAATGCATCACCGAACAGGAAGCCATGAATTGGTCCTGCATAAACACCCGGTACGCTTACTACGCCGCCACGACGTACAGCTGCAATACATTGACGTAATGCAGCGCCACTCGAACCTTCAAGCTTCAAGTTGGTCATGACGGTTTCTAGCATGCTGCCCTTGGCTTCAAAACCGATAGCATCAATTACCCCATCTACACCACGGTAGCCCGGCGTATTGCTAATAATAAATTCAGCTGCATCGACTTCATCAAAATTAACCGGAATGGCACCATAGGTGTCCCTTGCATATTGTAGACGGTAATTATGGTGGTCTACCATAAAGATAAGTTCGGCACCCAGCATACGTGCACAGGCGGCCGAGAGCAGGCCTACCGGTCCTGCACCATAAATTGCAACACTTGATCCCTTACCAATTTTGGCATTGGTGACTGCTTGCCAGGCAGTAGGCAAAATATCAGTCAAAAATAAAACTTTTTCATCAGATAAAGAACCTGGTACTTTAAATGGCCCTACGTTTCCTTTAGGAATACGTACATATTCAGCTTGCCCACCTGGAACTCCACCATATAAATGGCTATAGCCGAACAGCGCAGCACCTGGCGGAATCTGCTTTTTATTTAAGATAGCACCCCGACCCGTATTTGTATTTTCACAGGCCGCAGTCAGATCATGTTCACAAAAGAAGCAGCTACCACAGGCAATCACAAAAGGAATAATTACCCGGTCGCCTTTTTTTACTTCAGTGACTGCCGGACCAACTTCCTCTACTACACCCATAAATTCGTGGCCAAAGATATCACCATCTTTAGTGGCCGGAATTTTACCTCGATATAAATGCAGGTCAGAACCACAAATTGCAGTTGCAGTAACTCGCAAAATAACGTCATCCGGTTCTTGAATGATCGGATCAGGAACAGATTCTACCCGGACATCCCGAGCACCATGATATGTAAGAGCGCGCATTCTTATTTCCTCTCTGGTTTATTTTTAGAGTCAGCAGAATCATGTAAAAATTTTGTTGAGTAAGAAAACTGACCTGTCATTCATAATGCAGCGTCATGAGGTAAGCTTATGTATAAAAAAACAATTTAGCCTGTTGAAAAAATGTACATATACAAGGCTTAGGTAAAATAATGTTGATTTAAAGTAGCAATTAACCGAAATGATTCTTTACATTTTAAAATTAATTATTTTTATTTTAAAAAAATATTTTTAAATAAAATAAAAGGATTACCTTTAAATAGAGTAATCCTTTTATTAATATAATGTTAAATTATATTATACAGCTTGCCATTGCTGTTTTGCTTCATTGGCTGTCAGGTTTAAAATTACCTGATTATTGCTGACTTCCTGTACCCAAGTCAGAGGAATTAAATGATGTTTTCCATCACTGTCTTCATCATTCTTGATAAGTTTTAGTTGATCTTCACCTTCTAGGTGGTCAACACGGCCTACATGTTCGTTATCTGAACCTAAAACTTCTGCATGTTGAGTAATTTGACTGAGATCGATACCTGTTGCCATGCTTCTTTCTCCTTTACTTATATAGTTTAAGTCATTTAGATTATTCAAAAATAAAAAATATTTATGAATAATCTCTATCTCTAGTATTATTCAGATATGAATAATTAATTTAAATAATTTAGAGGATTAAAAATAATAAAGAAATCTTTTTAGGTAATACTTATGTAAGGTTTATTAATAAAATATAAAGTTATTATAAAACTGTAGCAAAAATGATTTTAAAATTAATTTTTTAAGAATATAACCTGATTTTATTTAAAATCAGGTTATATAGAATTAGATTACTGAAATGATTGTTCCAGCTCTTCAAGCTCCATCATTAGTTCCAGAAGCTGTTCTTCTGCCTTGGCTAAAGCGAGCTTGAGTTCTGTCTGTTCATTCATCAGTTTAAGCAGATCATTCTTGCGGTCATTATGATAGAGCGATGAATCACCTAGTTCGGTTTCAAGTGTCTCAAGACGCGGCTGTAATTTTTCAATACGGGCTTCGCATTGTTCGATTTTCTTGCGGACCGGGCGAGTTATATCACGACGGCGTGCAGCTTCTTTACGCTGTGCTTCTTTATCAACTTTGGAAATGGCAGGTACATCCACAACTACAGATTGGATTGGTGCAGCAGGCTGCTGGCCCTGTTTCATGATTTGTGTACGGGTCTGACGTAGCCAGTTAGCATAATCCTGAAGGTCTCCTTCAAACTCGGTCATACGACCGTCATGTACCAGTAATAACTCGTCACAAACACTAGCAATCAGCTGTCGCTCATGTGATACCAGAACTACCGCACCCTGAAAGTCCTGTAAAGCCATAGTTAATGCGTGACGCATATCCAGGTCTAGATGGTTGGTTGGTTCGTCAAGGATCAGGACATTTGGACGCTGCCAGACAATTAGAGCCAGAGCCAAGCGGGCCCGTTCTCCACCCGAAAAACTTTCACTGGGTGTATCCATACGTTCGCCACTAAAACCAAAGCTACCTAAAAAAGAGCGCAGGCTGGCCTCACTGATTTTCTTGTCGGCAATTCGTGCCAGTTGCAGCATAGGACTGGCCTGGCCATCTAAGGCATCCATCTGGTGCTGGGCAAAATAGCCAATATTGAGCAGTTCTGAAGGATGACGTAAACCTTTAAGTAGGGGGAGATCACCTACGAGTGATTTAATCAGAGTAGATTTACCTGCTCCGTTCATTCCCAGCAGGCCAATACGGCTTGAAGGCGTAATCTGAATCTGGATATTGGTGGCAATCAGTTTTTCCCCATAACCAATATCCGCATGTTCTAATGTCAGTAGGGGTGAACTCATTTTGCTAGGTTCACGAAAACTGAACGTAAAGGGCGTATCGACATGGGCAGCCGAAAGTTCCTGCATTCGCTCCAGTTGCTTGATTCGACTCTGTGCCTGACGTGCTTTGGTGGCCTGTGCCTTAAAACGGTCAATATATTTTTGCAGGTGTGCGCGGGTTTCCAGCTGTTTTTCATAAGCCTGTTGCTGCTGGGCCAGACGTTCACTACGGGTCCGTTCAAAAGTGGAATAATTTCCGGTATATAAAGTAAGCTCCTGATTTTCAATATGCAGGATATGATCAGTGACAGCATCAAGAAAATCACGGTCGTGTGAGATTAGGACCAAAGTACCTTCATAGGCATTTAACCAGTCTTCCAGCCATAAAATGGCATCAAGGTCCAAGTGGTTAGTCGGTTCATCCAGCAAAAGCAGGTCTGAGCGGCTCATCAGGGTACGGGCCAGATTCAGACGCATACGCCATCCCCCAGAAAAACTGGATACTGCCAGTTTTAGCTGATATTCGAAAAAGCCCAGACCTGCCATAAGCTGTGCTGCCTTGGCAGGAGCCGAATAACCATTAATCTCGTCAAAGCGGCCATGTAAATGGGCAATATCATGATCAGATAGCTGGTCGGACTGTTCCAGTTTTGCCTGAATTTCCCAATATTCTTCATCACCTGATAATACAAAATCCAGTGCTGCCATATCCAGTGCTTCGACTTCCTGTGCCATATGAGCAACTGTCCATACCGCAGGACGGCTTAGAGAACCTTCATCGGCCGACATATTGCCGAGCAATGCCGAAAACAGAGTAGATTTACCGGCGCCGTTAACTCCGGTCAGACCAATCTTCCAGCCTGGATGCAGTTGCATGCTCGCTTTTTTAAAGAGTATACGGCCACCGCGGCGAATCGAAAGTTGGTCAAGCTGAATCATGAATACGCAAATCTATTATCAGAGGTAGGCCATTTTAAAGGATATCTGCCAGGAAAAACAAAAAATCACCTGTCTCTGCAAAAGAATATGAATTTCATCTAATAATTTGACTCAACACAAAAACACTTTATCGGAAATTAGAGTGAATGCTCTATTTTTGTACAGTTAAGCTGTTTATAGTGATAAAGCCCTCATTTAAACAATAAGACTCAGGATGAATAAGATGAATAAGGGAAAAATTCTGTTAGCTGCTGCTTCACTTTTTTTATTTGCTCATTCAGCCCAAGCCAAAGTAGATATCTGTGTTTTTGATTTGCTGGGCAAAGCTGGCGAGTCCTATAAATTGATGGAAGACTGGCTGCTGGCTTCCAAGAACTGGAATGCTGATGTCGGACTAAAAATTGTAGCAGATGAGGCACAGGCAGAGCGTGAGTTTCGAGCTGGAAATTGTGATGGTGTGTATATGACTTCTATTCGTGCTCGTGCTTTTAACAAATTTGCTGGTTCAATTGATGCCCTAGGTGGGGTACCTAGTAATGCAATAGCCCAAAAGGCCATCAGCTATGCTCTGGATCAGCGTAATAGTAAACGTCTGGTGAGCAGACTGGAGGGACAGGTATATGAAGTTGCCGGAATCGGTCAGCTCGGCGCAGCTTATATTTTTGTAAAAGACCGTAATATTAATACAGTTGAAAAAATCGCCAAGAAAAAATTTGCAGTTCTTGGGCATGATGCTGCTCAACGGATCATGGTACAGCGTATTAATGCCAAGCCGGTGGCCTCAGAAATTTCGAATTTTGTTAGTAAATTCAATAATGGACAGGCGGATATTGTTGCAGCGCCTGCGTATGCTTACCGGCCTTTGGAAATTTATAAAGGCATGGGTCCAAACGGTGCCATGATCAATTTCCCGGTAGTCAATGTTACTGCAGACCTGATTATCCGGCCAGATAAATTTCCACAGGACTTTGCTGCCAAGTCACGTCAATGGTTCTTAAAACAGTTGCCTCGCAGCATGGCTATGGTACAACGCCTTGAAGCAGGCATTCCTGCAAAATTACGAATTCAGCTGTCCATTGAAGACCGTACTGCTTATCAACGTTTATTACGTGAAGGCCGCATCGATTTGACCCGTCAGGGCATTTATGATGAGACCATGATGCGTGTGTTAAAAAGGGCGCGCTGCACAGTAGAGCGGACTAACTTTGAGTGTTCACTTTCGGGCGAATAATACAAAATGACAGTTTTATAGCTATTGATTTCCTGAATATAAGTATAGATAGAAAATTTTAATTACTTAAAAAATGCAGAGATAGATCACAATTTAAAAAAATGGAGCAAATACTCTATTTTTTTTAAATAAAGCTGGGTAATATCTTGCAATGTAAGGGAAGTTCGAGAATAAAATCTCAAAAAAGGAAGAAAACAATGAAAAGAATAGTACTGACTGCTGTTACCACTGCACTTTTAGGTCTGGCAGGCACTGCTCAGGCCAAAGTAGATGTTTGCGTCTTCGATTTACTGGGTAAATCTGGTGAATCCTACAAAATGATGGAAGAGTGGGCATTGGCTGCAAAATCCTGGAAAGCAGATATTAACCTGGTTCCACGTCAGGATGAAGCTGTAGCGGACAGTGATTTCAAGGCAGGTAAATGTGATGCAGTTTTTATGACTTCAATGCGCGCCCGTCCGTATAACAAATTCGTGGGTTCTATTGATGCCTTGGGTGCTGTGCCAAGTAATGCTGTGGCCCAACGTGCAATCTCTTATGTACTGGATGCCCGTAATGCCGGCAAAATGACTACAACTCTGGGTGGCAATAAATATGAAGTTGCCGGTGTATCACCTTTAGGTTCAGCTTATATCTTTGTACGTGATAAAAATATTAATTCTGTTGAGAAAGCAGCAGGTAAGAAGTTTGCAGTACTGGGCTATGACAATGCCCAGAAAATTATGGTACAGCGTATTGGAGCACAGGCAGTCCTGTCTGATGTATCTAACTTTGTGGCCAAATTTAATAATGGCCAGGTCGATATGGTCGGTGCGCCGGCTTATGCTTATAAACCTTTGGAAATTTATAAAGGTCTGGGCAGTAATGGCGCGATGATGAATTTCCCGGTATTACAGGTAACCGCTGATCTGGTCCTGCGAGCCGATAAATTCCCGGCTGGTTTTGGTCAGCAATCACGTACCTGGTTTGCCAAACAGCTACCAAAAAGCTTTTCAATGATTCAGCGTTTAGAAGCCGGTATTCCGGGTAAATATAAAATGAATCTAAGTGCTGAAGACAAGCTTAAATACCAGAAGATGTTACGTGATGGCCGTATGGATTTAACCAGACAGGGTATTTATGACAAAAATATGATGGCAGTATTGAAGAAAGCTCGCTGTGCAGTCGATAAAGCCAACTTCGAATGCTCTATGGCAGGCGAATAAATTATAGAAGTTAAAAAGCCTGGCTATAAACCGGGCTTTTTTGTCTGTATTTTTATAGGCATGTAAGGTCAGTACTCAGCTGCCAGATAGAAAACAGAAAATAAGAAAAAATAAAATTAAAAGGATAAAATTATGCAATGGACTAAAGCACTTGTGCTGGGTGCAGGAATATTAATGGCAGCAGAAGCAGCTCAGGCAAAACAGGTTTTTTGTGTTTTTGATCTGGTCGGTAAAAATGGCGATGTATATGCTTTGATGAAAGACTATCAGCTTGCTGCTAAAAACTGGGGGGCAGATATCGAACTGCGTGTAGGCCAGAATGAGGCAGTGATTGCTGAAGATTTTAAAGCCGGGAAATGTGACGGAATTAGTGTCACCGGTATGCGCGGCCGACAGTTTAATAAATTTACCGGTTCTCTAGATGCAATCGGAGCTATTCCGGACCTTAAGTTGGCTGTTAAGGTTATGCAAGGCTTAGCCAGCCCGACTTTTGCTAAATATATGACCAATAGTAAATATGAAGTTGCAGGGGTTATTCCGGTCGGCGATGCATTCTTGATGGTAAATAACCGTAGTATTAATACAGTTGCTAAAGCAGCTGGCAAAAAAATTGCAGTTCTTGATTATGATGAAGCCCAGAAGATTATGGTTCAGCAAATCGGTGCGCAGGCAGTTAGTGCCGATGTAACTAATTTTGGCAGCAAGTTCAATAACCGCCAGGTCGATATTATCGGCGCGCCGGCAGCCGTGTTTAAACCGCTGGAATTACATAAAGGTCTCGGTACCAAAGGCGCTATTGTTAATTATCCAATTCTGCAGGTAACAGGAAACCTGATTATTCGCCCAGACAAGTTCCCCGCAGGCTATGGACAAAAATCGCGGGAATGGGTCAAAACCCAGTTACCACGTGCATTTAGCATTCTTGGAAAAATGAAGGCGGATATTCCACAGAAATACTGGATGAATATACCAGCAGCAGATAAGCCGGGTTACCAGAAACTGATGCGTGAATCACGGATTGACCTGACCAGACGTGGTATTTATGACAAGCGCATGATGAAGCTGTTATGGCAATTCCGCTGTAAAGAAGACCGCAGTAATTTTGAATGCAGCCTACAGGATGAGAACTATAAATAAACCTGATAAAATAACTCAGGATAAACTTTAAAGTTCAGGCGCTGGCCATATATTGAGTATGTTATACTTTAAATATATGGCCTTTGCCTTTTAAGGCAGATGAATTTGTTGAGGAACGCCCAGTATGAATGCCCCAGCTCTTGTGTTGTCAGATAATGCTGCAAATAAAGTGCGCCAACTCCGTGAAAGCGAAGGGAATCAGGATTTAATGTTACGTGTCTATGTAACAGGAGGCGGCTGCTCAGGATTCTCTTACGGTTTTAACTTTGCCGAAAGCATGAATGAAGATGATGCTGAATTTACCAATGGCGATGTAACCATGCTGGTAGATTCACTAAGTTACCAGTATTTGGTAGGTTCAGTGGTTGATTATATTCAGGGACTGGAAGGATCACGTTTTATCGTTGAGAATCCGAATGCTACTACGACCTGCGGTTGCGGATCTTCATTTTCAATCTAGAAGATAACTGTTTAAAAAACCCATCCTGAGATGGGTTTTTTTATCATTGTAGTTAAGCCTGAATCTGCTCCAGGATAAGCTGGCTGACTACAGCAGCTTGCTGCACAGGAAGCCAGTGGTTGGCCTCTAACATGACTTCACGGTACGGCGCCTGTACATAACGCTGGTTTAGTTTAACGCCAGCATCACTAATAGCCACATCCTGGGTACCGCCGATAAACAGAGTAGGGACAGTGACCGGATCGAATCGCTGGAAACGGGCATTGAAAGGTAGTGCCCGATACCAGTTCAGGCTATAACTTAAACGGCCCTGTTCCAGCATTTCTGTTTTGAAAATTTCCAGTTGCTGCTTGGTCATCCCTGAATTTTTAAGTAAACCCAGACCTATTTTTGGAAATTTTTCAAATAATAATTCTGGCAATTTAGGCAGCTGAAATAACCCGATATAATAAGATTTAAATAGCTGGTCCGAGGCAAGCAGGGCACGCAGGAAAGCACCCGGATGAGGTACAGATAACACCACCAGATTTTTTAATTTTTTAGGGTAATGCATAGCGTATTCCCATGCCACAATTGCTCCCCAGTCATGGCCAACCAAATGCACTGGCTGGTTAATCTGGTCAATCAGCAGATCCAGATCTTGAAGTAGCTCCTGCATCCGATAAGCCTGACGTCCTTCAGGGCGTGCATCAAGGCTATAGCCACGCTGGTTCGGTGCAAAGGTACGAAAACCTGCTGCATTGAGCTGAACCCGGACCTGATCCCAGCATTGTGCCGTTTCGGGAAAGCCATGGAGCAGTACCACAGCTTCACCTTCTAGCGGACCGCTATCGATCAGGTCAAAGCTCAGTTCACCACGATGATAACGCTCAAGGCGCTGTTTACTTAAATCAATCATCTTTTTTCTCTTATTGTTACTTTGAATTTTTGTTTAGTCATATATTTTAGTAAAAATCACTGCGGTGTATCTTCACCAGAAGGTATGCTTTAGCTCATTTATAGCTCGTCTAATCAGGTTGCAGTCATACTGCCTAAAATGCGAAAGCCTTGTGCACCGGTAACAGCAGGCAGGTTACCACTTTGCTGCTGTACAAACCGCATAGCAAGCCAAGCAAATGCTGTTGCTTCTACCCAGGTTGGACTAAGGCCCAGACTGTCAGTAGTCTGCACACTCCACTGATGCTTGCGCAGGCGCCAGCGTAACTGGTCTAATAAATGTGCATTGTAAGCACCGCCGCCACATACATATACTTCACCTGTATCCAGTCCTGAACGGTAAATGGCTTTTTTAATTGCCCTTGTAGTCAGCTTTAATAAAGTAGCCTGTACATTTTCAGGTGTATCTTCCAGCTCATTATACCCCAGATCGTCATTACGCCAGTCCTGTATCTGCTCATCCAGCCAGTCCAGATTAAAGTCTTCACGTCCGGTACTTTTTGGAGGTTCTTTCGAGAAATACTCATGCGCTTGCAAGCGTTCCAGTAAAGCACGAATTGGCTGGCCATAAGCAGCCCAACTGCCATTTTCATCATAAGGATGGCCTGTATAACGCTGACACCAGCCATCCATCAGGATATTGGCCGGACCGGTATCAAACCCATAGCCTTTCTCGGGCTGACCAGCGGGTAACAGGCTGACATTGGCAATACCTCCCAGATTTAAAATCACCCGGTGAATTTCAGGATGCTGAAATAGGGCCTGATGAAAAGCCGGCACGAGCGGTGCACCTTGGCCACCGGCTGCCATATCACGACGACGAAAATCAGATACCACTGCAATACCAGTCAGTTCGGCAATAATATGAGGGTCACCAATCTGTAGGGTAAAATGATGTTCAGGACGATGACGAATAGTTTGGCCATGTGAACCGATGGCCCTGATCTGGCTACGGTCCAGAGCATTTTTTTCAATCATCTGGTTAATACCATGACCGATCAGTTGGCCCAGAGCAACATCAGCAGCTCCCATCCGGTCAATTTCATTATCATCTGGCAGGGTTAATGCCATCAGCTCGTCACGTAATTCCGGATCGAATGGTAATGTCAGGGTAGCGTGGAGCCGGAGAGGATCAAAAGAAGCAGCAACGATATCGACACCATCCATGCTGGTGCCGGTCATTACCCCGATATAGATCGCTGTCATGATGATTCTTAAGCCTGCAATGTGCTGAAAAAGTGTTAGTATATCTCACAAATTGTATAACTGATGTGTTTGGGTTTTGTGATGTCAAATTTCCTGCCGGCTGAAGAACAACTTGCCCTCATTCAACGAGGCACTCATGAAATTATCTCTGAAGAAGATCTTCTGAAGAAATTAAAAGAAAACCGTCCCCTTAAAGTTAAAGCGGGTTTTGATCCAACTGCCCCTGACCTGCATCTGGGTCATACGGTTTTAATTAATAAGCTTAAAGTATTTCAGGATTTAGGCCATGATGTATATTTCCTGATTGGTGACTATACTGCCATGATCGGTGATCCGACCGGCAAGAGCGCAACACGTCCGCCATTATCGCGTGAGCAGGTTTTGGAAAATGCCAAAACCTATCAGGAACAGGTCTTTAAAATTCTTGACCCAAATAAAACCAAGGTAGTGTTCAACTCAGAATGGTTTGCCAGCAAGACTGCGGCTGATCTGATTCAACTGGCTTCCCAGCAGACCGTTGCACGTATGCTGGAGCGTGATGATTTCACCAAGCGCTATAGCAGTCAGCAGCCGATCGCGATTCATGAATTTTTATATCCGCTGGTGCAGGGTTATGACTCGATTGCTCTGGAAGCGGATGTTGAGCTTGGCGGTACAGACCAGACATTTAATCTGTTAATGGGCCGTACCTTGCAAGGCCGTTATCATCAAGAGCCTCAAGTCTGTATTACCGTACCAATTCTAGAAGGCTTGGATGGTGTACAGAAAATGTCGAAGTCTCTGGGCAATTACATCGGTGTATTTGATGCACCAGGTGCAATGTACCAAAAGGTACTGTCGATGCCAGACAGCCTGATCGAACGTTACTTTGAACTGCTCAGCTTTAAATCGATGCCTGAAATTCAAGAACTGCTCAAAGAGATGGCAGAAGGCCGTAATCCGCAGGAAATCAAGCGTATTCTGGCACTGGAACTGGTTGAGCGTTTCCATGGCAGTGAAGCAGCGGCCAATGCGCATAAAGGTGCAGGAAATATTATTACTGAAGGTGAATTGCCAGAAGGCACACCTGAAGTAACTATTTCTCGTGCCGACTTTGGTGGTGAGATGTTTATTGTGTCCATTTTGCGTACTGCGGGTTTAACTAAAAATGCAGCGCAGGCTAAAGATGCTGTAGCGCGGGGCGCCGTTAAAGTTGACTGGGAAGTAGTAGATGCAGACTTTTCAGTAAAAGAAAATAAAACTTATATTATTCAGGCAGGCAAAAAGGCGATTGCTAAAGTTACCTTTACTGACTAAATAGATGAATAAAAAAGCAGGTCTCTGGACCTGCTTTTTTATCACTTTTATTTGACAGAATCATTTGAACTATAGGATATATTGCTAAATAGCGTGATTTATCAGTTTTTCTATCACTGATCTTAGGATCTTAATCTCGGCTTCATTACCTTCAAACTGCTCAGTTTGGTTACGCTTGAAAATATCACGAATTTCTAGAGTAGCGTTAGAGTCGATTAAACCCAGATAGGTCCCGACCTGGCGTAACTGGTCAATTGAACGTGAACCATTGGTTGCCCCATAACCCACATAGGCAGCAGGTTTGCCTTGCCATTCTTTACCTAAGTAATCCAGAGCATTTTTCAGGGCTGGACTATAACCATGATTATATTCAGGACTAATAAAAATAAAGCCATCACCTTCGGAAATTTTTTCTGCCCATTGCTGTTGTTTTGGCTGGTCATAGATACCTGTAATGGGCGGATGGCTTCCGGCAAAAACAGGCAAATCCCATTCTTTTAAATCAACGATTTCAGTTTCCAGGGTGTTATAGTCAAAACTCTCAATAGCCTCGAGAATCCATTTGGCCACCTTAATAGCAGTACGACCTTCACGTATGCTGCCTACAATAATATAGATTTTCATGATATTTTCCGGTTGGGCATGATCTTTATTAAACTAATTATTTTTTTGGAAAGCGCCTAGACAGAATTTGTATCTCTATTTTAAAACATCAAAACTTATGAACTAGTTTGATTTTTAAGCAGGTATGATCGTTAGATGGCTATTCAATATTTCAGATCGTTCGAACTGATCTATGACTGGAGAACAAGCTTTTTGACATAATAAAATATCTGTATCCATTAATGCCTGTAGAAGGTGAAATATATTAATCTGCGGACATTGCTCTGTCCGGGAAAACTGCCAGGCCTGTTGTAATAAAATAATTAAAGCTTCACTTAACACCAATGTACTATGTTTTTGAATATGTACTGAAAGTAAAGCTGTGTTCAGTTGCCGCCTGAGCTCCAAGACAGAAATATCATAACGGTCTAATAAAAAGATTAATTCATTTGGTTCGGGTTGCTTTAAGAGCTGTAAAAAAAGATGAGATACTTGGACTTGGGCAATCTGGTGCTGGGCACATTCATTCAGGGTTTGTAATAATGCTTCGCGTATTGCGCTAGAAAGACAACGTAATAAAACAGTTAGTGTCAGCATAACAACTCATTGTTTTTAATCATACAGCACTTAAGCTGAGTAATAATTTTTATAATTAAAACTGGGATAAAGTGTATTTTTAGATACCTGCCAGTCTTTATGGCTGATTGAATTCTAGCCTGATATATAGCCAAGTGAGAAGCTGCATTCATCGCTTTTTATTATATAGACCTTTAGAAAAACTACCTGCTGATCATTTAAATGATCAGTAAACTGGCTAGAGATTTAAATATTCAGTTTATATTTTACTTATAATAAAAAAGCCGGTCATAGACAGACCGGCTTCAGAATGATTGATTTTAGGCAGCGTCTAGATGAGTTTAATACCTTGCTGACCTGCTGGTGTAACCTTGAAGATTTCAACCTCAAAACTGATATTTTTACCTGCCAGCGGATGGTTAAAGTCTATCTCGGTCATGTCATCATTCACTGATCTGACCACACCGTACAGGCTGCTTTTGGCTTTGTCTTCAAACTCGATCATTTGGCCAACCACAGGGCGTTGTTCAAATTTGACCGTATCAAAGCGTTGAATATTTTCCGGATTCCACGGTCCAAAGGCATCTTCTGCCGGTAAATGTACAGTACGGCGGTCACCTGCCCTTAAACCAAAAAGAGCCTGTTCAAAGCCTGGCAGTAAATTACCGTCACCAATCACCAGACTCACCGGCTCCTCACGGCTGCGGGTATTATCTATTTCCACACCATCTTCAATGGCAACTGAAAAGTGCAGCTCTACCTGAGAACCTTCTTCAATTCGGGTATCTTCATTCGGGTTGAGTAACTCTGTCATTTTGTTGCCTCTGCACGTTGAATCCGGTGTTTTTCCAGAAAGAAAGTATCGATTAATAACAGGATTGTTCCAAGAGTGATGGCACTATCAGCAATATTAAATGCAGGAAAGTGACTATTCTGATAGTAGACATGAATAAAATCTACTACATATCCCAGACTGACCCGGTCTATCAGGTTACCGATGGCGCCCCCTAGAATCAGGGCAATAGCCATTGGTAAAATGACCAGATGTTTTGGCATACGCATTAGCCAGAAAACAAACAGCAAGGAAACTCCAGCCGCCAGTCCGGTAAATAAATAACGCTGCCAGCCACCGGCATCAGACAGAAAACTGAATGCTGCGCCATAATTATGTAGCAGCGTCCAGTTTAAAAAGGGCAGTACGGCTACCGGATCGGCATAGTTCAGATGGTTTGTTGCAATCCATTTGGTCCATTGATCCAGAATAATGGCAACAATTGCCAGCCCGATCCACACCAGATTATGTGGATAGAACTGGAACCAGCCTTTTCTTTGCGGTGTATTAGGCATATTTTCTCTCTTCGCCCTGACCAGAAGGAAGGTTAATTAGGCAGCGTCCGCAAATACCTGGATGACCTGCATGTGTATTAACATCAGGCAGTACATGCCAGCAGCGAGCGCATTTTTCACCTTCTGCCGCTGAAACTTTGACACGCAGACCTTCGAGCTCGGTACTTTCACCTGCTTTCTCAAAGTCATGAACAATAACCTGAGAGGTGATCAGGACAAAGCGCAGCTCATTGCCCAGTTGGTCCAGAATACTTTTTAACGCTGGTTGGGCCCAGAGTTCAACCTTGGCAGAGAGGTTAGAGCCGACCAGTTTAGCGTTACGTGCTGCTTCAATCTGTTTGTTTACTGCAGATTTTACTGTAATTAATGTTTGCCAGTTTTCTTCAGAAATCAGATTGGCTGTTGAGGCCACCGGAATCTGATACCACTCGCTCATAAATACATATTTTTCTGACTGCTCAGGAATCAGTGGCCAAGCCTCTTGTGCAGTAAAGCTCAGGATTGGGCTCATCCAGCGGATAAAGGCCTGTACGATATGATATAACGCAGTCTGCGCAGAGCGACGTGCCTGCGAGTCGGTTTTGGTGGTGTACTGACGGTCTTTAATAATGTCCAGATAAAAACCGCCCAGATCATTAATACAGAAATTGGTTAGTGAGCTACAGACGACATGAAAGTTCATTTCATCATAAGCAGTAAGGATGCTCTGCTGAACCTCATGCGCACGTTGCAAGATATACTGATCCAATGCAATCAGCTGGTCTACTGGCAGTGCATCAGTACTTGGCTTAAAGCCATTTAGATTGGCCAGCAGGAAGCGTAGAGTATTACGGATACGGCGATAACTGTCGCTAACACGGTTAAAGACTTCTTTACTTGCTGCAATTTCATAGCGGTAGTCGCTTGAAGCAACATACAGTCGTAGACCATCAGCTCCCAGCTGCTTGATGATGTCATCTAGCGGGATATAATTCCCTAGCGATTTTGATAGTTTGCGTCCGTTTTCATCTACTGTAAAGCCATGAGTCAGTAAGGCTTTGTAAGGCGCGCGGTTATGAATCGCTATAGACGTCAGCAGGGATGACTGGAACCAGCCACGATGCTGGTCTGAGCCCTCTAGATAAAGGTCAGCCGGGCTTTCCAGATCTTCGCGCTGGTCAAGTACTGCATAGTGGGTTGTACCTGAATCGAACCAGACATCCAGCGTGTCACGTACGGCATTATAATGCTCAGCATCATCACCAATAAAGTCTTTCGCTTCACGGTTAAACCAGGCATCAATACCTTCCTGTTCAATCAGCTTGGCAACTTCTTCGATCAGTTCCGGAGTACGTGGATGCAGCTCATTGGTATCTTTATGTACAAAAAACGGAATTGGCACACCCCAGGTACGCTGACGTGAGATACACCAGTCCGGGCGGCCATCAATCATGGATTCAATCCGATTTTTACCCCAGCTTGGTACAAATTCGATGTCATTTTCAATCGCATCCAGTGCACCCTGACGTAAATTTTGCTGATCCATACTAATGAACCATTGAGGCGTTGCACGGAAAATAATAGGAGTCTTGTGGCGCCAGCAATGTGGATAACTGTGTCGAATTGGCTGATGTGCCCACAAACGGCCTGCTGCACCAAGGGCTTCAATGATTTGCGGATTGGCTTTATAGATGTGTACACCCGGGAAAAGTGGTGAAGTTGGCAGATATACTCCATTACCACCCACTGGATTATCGACTTTCAGCTGATAGAGCAGACCAACTTTATAGTCATCTACACCATGGCCAGGCGCAGTATGTACTGCACCCGTACCACTGGTTGCAATCACATGTTCACCTAAAATGACCGGAACCTGGCGATCTGCCAGAAGTGGGTGCTGGAGTTGCAGGTTTTCAATCACTGCGCCGGTAAAATCGGCCAGTACTACCGGGTTTTCTAGCTTATAACGTTCTACAGCAGACTCTACCAGATCTTTGGCCAGAATCAGATTGTGTAAGCCTTTGTCTGTCTGGGTCTGTACCAGCTGATATTCAATTTCAGCATGTACTGAAACTGCCTGGTTAGCCGGAAGGGTCCATGGTGTTGTGGTCCAGATAACAATATCAGTAGGCACATCAATTTCTACCTTCAAACGGGTAGATAAGTCTTTTAAGTCAACGACACTAAAACCGACATCAATTGCATCAGATTTTTTATCTTCATATTCAACTTCAGCTTCAGCCAGTGCCGAGCCACAGTCCATGCACCAGTTCACCGGCTTTAAGCCAGGCTGAATATGACCATTTTTCTGAATCTGGCCCAGTGCACGAACAATATCTGCTTCCTGCTTGTAATTCATGGTCAGATAAGGATTATCCCAATCACCCAGTACGCCCAGACGCTTGAAGTCGTTACGCTGCAGATCAATTTGTTGTGAAGCATATTCACGGCATAATTTACGGAAAGTGGCTGCATCAACTTTTTCGCCCACTTTACCTACTTTTTCTTCAACTTTGAGTTCAATTGGCAAACCGTGGCAGTCCCAGCCTGGAACATAAGGTGCATCAAAGCCAGATAATGTGCGACTTTTAACAATAATATCTTTTAAGACTTTATTGACTGCATGACCCAAGTGAATTGTGCCATTTGCATAGGGAGGGCCATCATGCAGAATATATTTTTTCTTGCCAATACGCGATGTGCGAATCTGCTGATAAATGTTGTCGGCGTACCACTCTTCTAACCATTTTACTTCACGTACTGCCAGATTTGCCTTCATGGCAAATTCAGTGCCCGGCAGATTTAGTGTGGCTTTATAATCCACAGCATTTTCAGGAGTTTGCTTATCGCTCATGCAAGTTGTCTTCCAGTTCAATCAGCTTGAACGCTGACGGGTTTTACAATCAAAAAAACAGAATTTAAACAGGGAATTTGGGGGTATTTCTACGAAACTCAATGAGCTTGGCTACATCATTATCAATTCCGGTCTTTAATGCTTCAAGCGAAGGATAATTTACTTCACCATGCAGATATTTTAAAAAAGTGACCCGCACCAGCAAGCCATACAGATTAGCAGAAACCTCAGGAAAGTGTACTTCTAATCGCCACTCTGGCTGTTGCTGCTGAATTGCGGGCCGTGTTCCCACATGTCCGGCACCAAATAAACTCTCCGGTCCATAACCTGCGATTCCGGGTAAATCTGGGTGTTCCAGACGTACTCTGGCAGCAAGAGAACTATGCTCAGAGATTACTTCTACCGCATAAATCCCATGCAGGCAGGGCTTATGCCGGTTCATCCCTACATTAATGGTCGGGAAATTTAAGGTACGCCCAATCTGGTCACCATACTGAATTCGACCCACCATACTGTAGGGACGTCCTAAAAGCTGGGCAGCAAGAGTCAGGTCACCCTGCTGTAATACCTGCCGGATCCGTGTCGAACTGACTCGCTCTCCCTGAAAGTCGACAGTATTCAGATTAGTGACTGCAAAGCCATAGTTTTTTAGAAATTCGCTATTGCCTTGCCGGTTTTTTCCAAAATGAAAATCATCACCCAATACCAGGCTATGAGCATGAAGCTTATCTTTTAAAAGGGACGCAAAGCCTTCTGCACTCATGCTACGGAACTGGTCATCGAATTTGGCTACAGCAATATAGTCCACACCAAGTTCAGTCAAATACTCTACTTTTTCACGTAGTGAGCTGATACGGGGAGGGGCTTCGTAGCCTTTGAAGTATTCTAGTGGTTGGGGCTCAAACAGCATAACCAGTGCTTTTAAATTCTTCTGGGCAGCAATAGTTTTAAGCTGAGCAATCATGGCCTGATGTCCAAGATGGACACCATCAAAATTGCCAATTGTCACTGCGGTTGCAGGCAGCTGAAAATCGGGCATCAGGGCATTCAGACGGAGCAGCTTCATGGGCGAAGAAATCAGTGCAAAATTTGAAAGGTCATATATTGCCATATTCTCACAGTTTCGTCTTGTTGTTGTGTTTTTACTCATTTTTTTGGCTGATCAATAAATTAAATATCATTTTTATTGATTTATATAATATAGATAAATCAGTTTTATTTATATTTAGGCCTTTTTATAATTAGTGCTGCATTAAAAATTCAATCAGGTACAGTAATGAACAGGCCATTTGAACAGCTAGGGCAGCCACGAGATATCATTCGTCAATTCACACCTAACTGGTTTACCGTCACTATGGGAACGGGTGTAGTAGCACTTATTTTACCTGAACTGTCATCTGGTTCAATTAATCTGTGGTTGGGAGGTGCTTTCCTCTGGCAAATCAATATTATCTTATTTATCAGCTTTAGTCTGCTTTATAGCCTGCGCTGGTTGTTCTATCCCACCGAAGCCAGACAAATCTTTTTTCATTCAAACATGAGTCTGTTTCTGGGTGCTATTCCTATGGGCTTGGCCACTATTGTAAATGGATTTTTAAAATACGGTTTGCCGCTATATGGCGATTCTGCACTAGAAATAGCCAAACTGCTTTGGTATATCGATGTCGTTATGGCAGTGGGAATTGCCTGGTTAATACCTTTTTGTATGTTTAGTTGCCAGCAGCACCAGTTACATAGTATGACAGCGATCTGGCTATTACCAATTGTAGCCTGTGAGGTGGCAGCAAACTCAGGTGGAGTATTAGTACAATATCTGGCTATAAGCCAGCAGACAGTGGCTATATTGATGGCCAGTTATGGGTTATGGGGGATCTCAGTACTGCCAGCTTTTGCCATATTAACTATTCTGATGTTAAGACTTGCCCTGCATCAGTTACCTTCTAAGGATATGGCCATTAGCAGCTGGCTGGCATTAGGTCCTATTGGAACGGGTGCATTGGCTTTACTGAGCTTAGGATCACAGGCACCACGCATTTTAACTTTTATTGGACAGAAAGATTTAGGCATGTTTTTGCAGTATGCAGGTACCGCCAGCAGCTTGATTCTATTGGGGTTTGGGCTTTGGTGGCTTGGCCTTGCAGTATTGACGACCTTAAAATATATAAAAAGAGGTCTACCTTTCAATTTGGGGTGGTGGGGTTTAACCTTTCCATTAGGGGTGTTTACGCTGGCCATTTACACTCTAGGCCAGCAGCTTCAGCTCTCTATATTACATAATATTGCCTCTAGCCTGGCCTATATTTTAATCATACTCTGGGTGGTTGTTGCGACTAAGACCGTACAAGGATTTTATCAGGGCAACCTGTTGTTCTCACCTTGCCTGAAAAGTTTTCTGGACAAGGGTTAAGTATTTACAGTGGATTAATCAGTCCTTAGTACCTTGTACCTGAGTTAACTTTATTTTCTAATAATCAAATTTTAACGAGTTTTCTAAATGGTAGAGCAATCTGCACTCATCATGGCGCTCCCAAGTGAATCTAAAGGTCTGTTTGAGCAGGCCGGTATTCAGGTTCATTACAGCGGTATTGGCAAGGTCAATGCAGCATTTAAAGCCTATGAGGTAATTCAACGTACTGGATGTAAAATACTTTTTAACTTAGGTACCGCAGGCAGTAGTCACTTTGATACCCACTCACTGGTCGAGGTCAGCAGTTTTGTACAACGTGATATGGATGTCTCTCCTTTAGGTTTTGTCCCGGGCATTACTCCAATGGATGAGGAAATACCAGGATGTATTGAACTGGTTTCATACTTCGATCAATTGCCTAAAGGAATCTGTGGAACTGGTGACTCCTTCGAAACAGGCTTGCCTAAAGTGTCTTGTGATCTGGTGGATATGGAAGGTTATGCCTTGGCTAAAGTTTGTAAAAAACTTGGAGTACGCCTGATATCTGTCAAATATATTAGTGATGGTGCCAACACCACAGCACATCTGGATTGGGAAAATAATCTGCTGTTGGGAGCGCATAAACTGTTGGATTTATACCAGCAAGCAAGGCTTTCATTTCAATCGTAAAGAACAACTAAAAAGACCAGAATTAAAGAGCTGAAGCATTAATTCTGGTTAGCTTCGGAAACTTCGGCTGAAAGCGTGACCGGGCTATATTCAGAGCGCGGTAAAATACCATAGAGCATCAGATGGATGGTATGTTCGATAGTCCTCTGGTAGGTGCTTTTACTTTTAAGCGTTTTTCCCATCACCATTTCAATTTGAGTACTAAAATCAGCATAATTCTGGGTAATTGCCCAGATATTTAAAATCAGCAATTCCGGATCAATACCTGCAGAAATTTTTCCTTGTTCCTGCCAGTTCTGGATCACTTTAGCCTTACGCTTAAATAGTTTTTTTAGCGGGCCTTTTAAAATAGATAAAATATGTGGCGCACCCTGAATAACTTCTAGTGCAAACAGCTTGGAGGCTTTAGGCTGGTGACGTGAAACCTCGATCTTGAGCATCAGATAATTAGCTAATGCTTCAGCTGGCTCAAGGTCTACTTCAAGCGACTGTAGAGGAGCCAGCCACTTCTGGAGTACTGTAGTAAGTACCTCAACATATAAAGCCTCTTTATTTTCATAATAATAAAAAATATTTGACTTATGCATGTCGGCCAGCTGAGCAATTTCATCCAGGCTTGCCCCGTTAAAACCATAGGTAGAAAAAACGTCTAGAGCTGCATTTAAAAGTAAATTCCGTTTTTGAGTGCTCTTCTTTTGTTCCATTGTTCCCCACAAATATCGATAAAGTCATAATTGTAAGACAAATGGGTCGATTTGTGCACAATTTTGCAAAGTAATTCTTCCAATATGCTGAATTAAACATCTTTTTTAACATTTGGTAAAAAAAGTAACCCCTAATAAATTGATAGTTAATAAAAAATTAGCTTAAAAAATAATTTTAAAATAAAATTATTTTTAGCTGTAAAAATTAAATGAAAAATCTTTTTTAAAGTACCAAATATATTTTTATAAGTTTAAGAAATTGATTTTAATAATTATATTTAGTATAGAATGAGTTTTTCATGACTATACTGTAAAAGAAGTTATGATCTTTACCTTCTTGTTAAAAGATATCTTGTTTATATAGCCTCATGTATAAAACAGCCATCTCAAGATGGCTGTTGGCGTGTATGAGTTTAGGTGGCTAATACTGCATCTAAAACTTGCTGCTCCAGCTCGGTGAACTGGACACTCTTTTTACGGGGCCGTGGTAAATCAATCTTAAAATGATGAGCAATCTGGCCTTTATCCAGTAGAATAATCCGGTCAGCCAGTTGTACTGCTTCAGCAACATCATGAGTGACTAAAACAGCTGTGAAGCCCTGCTCACGCCATAACTGTTCAATCAGATTTTGCATTTCAAGCCGGGTAAGGGCATCAAGTGCGCCTAAGGGTTCATCCAGTAATAAAACTCGTGGCGTATGGGATAAAGCTCGAGCCAGAGCAGCACGTTGCCGTTGTCCGCCTGAAAGTTGTGCAGGCCAGTTACTGGCTTTTTCAGCGAGCCCCACCTTTTTGAGTAGAGCTACTGCATGGGCATGACGGTTATGGGCCAAACCTAGCTGTACATTCTTCTCGACAGTCTTCCATGGCAATAGACGTGAATCCTGAAACATAACCCGAATATCATCTGTGGTAATACCTTCACGAAAATTCTGTGCAGACTTGAATTTTATTTCACCGTAACTTGCTGCTTCCAGGCCAGCAATTAGACGTAGTAGAGTACTCTTGCCACATCCGCTACGTCCCACGATTGCTACAAATTCTCCCGCCTGAATATGCAGATCTAGCTCCTCAAGAACTTTAACCTGCCCATAAAACTTATGAAGCTGCTCAACCACAATTTCTGCTCCATTCTGCGGCTGAGTGGTAAAATTCGTACTTGGCTTAGCTTCTATATCAACTGATAGCGGTATATTTAAATTGCTCATTAGTATATTCCTGTTCCTATTGTTGATAGCCGGGATGCCAGCGCAGCAGATAGCGTTCCAGTCCTTGAGCCAGAATATCTGCCAGCTTGCCTAAAAGGGCATACAGGAGAATGCCGACCAGTACAATATCAGTCTGCAAAAACTCACGGGCATTCATGGTCATATAGCCAATTCCTGACTGCGCAGAAATTGTTTCGGCAACAATAAGCAATACCCAGACCAGACCCAAAGCAAAGCGTAGCCCGACCAGGATAGAAGGCATAGCGCCCGGTAAAATAATTTGCTGATAAAGCTGGCGACGATTCAGCCCATAACTCTTTCCCATTTCAATTAGCTGCGGATCAACTGATCGGATTCCATGATAGGTATTGATATAGATCGGGAAAAATACACCTATCGCTACCAGAAAAAGCTTGGCACTTTCATCTATTCCAAACCATAAAATAACAAGAGGAATTAAAGCCAGAGCCGGAATATTACGTAGCATTTGCAAGGTAGTATCCAGAAGATTCGAGGCTACCTTGGAAGAACCATTTAATAGGCCGAGCAATAAACCTAGACCTCCACCCACAGCAAGACCGGTCAATGCCCGGGCCGTACTCACCTTGACATGCTGCCACAGTTCACCACTGATGAGTAAAGACCAGAAAGCTGTAAGTACGGCTGTAGGGGCAGGCAAAATCCGGCTTTGCAGTAAGCCGCTCATTGAAGTAAGCTGCCACAGAACAAGTAATAATAAGGGCACTAACCAAGGTAGCAAATGTTTTCTAAATACACCTGTTCCACGTGAAACGTAGTTATCTATACTATTCTTTTGCATCATGCCCCTTCCTTGACAATTTTATTATCTGCTAACCGGTCAGGTACATAATTATTGGCAACAATCTCACCGAATGGACCGGTCAAGTTAGGCTGAGCCAGCTTTTTACGGGTCTGTAAGGGCAGTAAGGGAAAGA
Source organism: Acinetobacter sp. UBA6571 (assembly GCF_002434085.1). Taxonomy (NCBI): domain Bacteria; kingdom Pseudomonadati; phylum Pseudomonadota; class Gammaproteobacteria; order Moraxellales; family Moraxellaceae; genus Acinetobacter; species Acinetobacter sp. UBA6571. The sequence continues at coordinate 58,814 of NZ_DJJJ01000031.1, forward strand.
CCAGTTCAGCAAAGCGAATAGACTCTTCCAGATGTGGGTAACCTGAAAAAATAAAGGTATTAATACCCAAATCTGCATATTCCTGAATACGGTCTGCTACAGTCTGCGGGTCACCGACCAGCGCAGTCCCGGCACCTCCACGAACCAGACCTACACCAGCCCAGAGGTTTGGTGATACTTCCAGTTTGCTCTTATCGCCATTATGTAATTCAGCCATACGACGTTGACCTACTGAGTCCATCTGACGGAATTTTTGTTGCGCAGCGGCAATCGTAGCGTCATCTACATACCGAATCAGTTCATCAGCTGCGGCCCAGGCTTCTGCACTGGTTTCACGTACAATTACATGCAGACGGATACCATAGTTTAGACGACGTCCTTTTGCAGCGGATTTAGCCTGCATGGTCTGAATTTTTTCTTCTACTGCTGCAGGCGGTTCTCCCCAGGTCAGGTAAGTATCGACCTGCTCAGCAGCCAGTTCTTGAGCAGCTTCAGATGAACCACCGAACCAGAGCGGAGGATAAGGCTGCTGTACAGGCGGATACAGCAGTTTAGCATCATCAACACTTAGCCGTTCGCCATGGAAAGTAAAGCTTTCACCTGTATGAGAACGGGTCAAGATTTCACGCCAGATCTTGGTGTACTCTGCTGCTGTCTGGTAGCGTGTAGCATGGTCTTCATATACACCATCACCTTTTAGCTCTTGCTCATCACCCCCTGTAACCAGATTCAGCAGTACCCGCCCGTTTGAGAGACGGTCAAAAGTTGCTGCCATACGGGCTGCCAGAGCAGGGGTGGTTACGCCAGGACGCAAAGCTACCAGAAATTTCAGGTTTTTAGTGGCATCAATTAGGCTGGCAGCTGTAATCCATGGATCTTCACATGAGCGGCCGGTCGGAATCAGTACACCTTCATAGCCCAGGTTGTCTACAGCCACTGCAATCTGTTTCATATAAGCATGATCGACCTGGCGCCCACCTTTACTGGTGCCTAAATAGCGGCTATCACCATGAGTCGGAATAAACCAAAAAATTTTCATGTCAGTATCCTTATCTGTCTAAATCAGTTTTTAGGTGTAGGGACCCAGACCACTTGGCTGACCTGGATTGATTTTGGAATTAATTTGACCTGTTGAAAGAGATCAGCAATTTCTTGTTGTGCCTGTACGACTTCAGGTTCAAGGCTATAAATAGGAGAGGGTTTGAGCCGTTTATCTATAACCCGTTGGGCAATATTCTGTTTAAGGCCGGTACTTTGCTGATAAATCTTTAATGCCTGTTGCTGGTGTTGAAGTACCCATTGATCGGCAGTATTTAAACTTTGTAGGATCTTTTCAGTTGCACCGGGATGCTGCTCAATAAATTGTGGGTTAGCGATATAAAATGAATAAGTCCGTGCAAAGGCTTGGCCGTCAATTAATACCTTGGCTTTGGCATCCAGCTCTGCTGCACTTAAGTACGGTTCCCAGATCGACCAAGCATCAATTGACTGTTTATCGAAAGCTGCCCGTGCATCTGCCGGAGGAAGCCAGATGGGCTGAATGTCCTGCCAGCTTAAACCAGCCTTTTGTAAAGCTTTAGCCAAAAGTTCATGAGCACTTGAACCTTTCTGTACCGCTATCCGTTTACCTTTTAGATCGGCAAGTGTACGAATTGAACTGTCTGCAGGTATTAATAATGCCTGTGCATTCTGGGGAACCACTTCATAGCCAATGTATTTCAGATCTTTCCCGGCCGCTTGTGCGAAAACAGGAGGAGTATTACCTACTGCACCAAAATCAATTGCGCCAACTGCCAGTGCTTCCAGCATTTGTGGGCCAGCTGGAAACTCTTTCCACGCCACCTGAACGCCGGGAAACTGCTGTTCAAATAGCTGTTGCTGGCGAGCGACTAACAGATTCAGTGAGGATTTCTGGTATCCGACCGCCAGGGTTTTGAGGTTGTCTTCTTGAACGGACTGTTGACCCGGTGCAGTATCAGAACTGGTTTTCTGGCAGCCACTCAGACCTAAGGCTATAAAACTGCTAATTAAAAATTTTTTGAGTGAGTACATCTGGCATCCTTCTTATTGTTATGGTGTTTGCTTTAAAATCGCAGCCTGAATATCAAGTTTGACAGGTATTAATTTTTGGGCATAAAAGGCATCAGCCACTTTCTGCTGCGCATGAGAGACTTCCTGGCTAATTGGTCTTACCCCAAAGCCCATACGTGAAATAGAAGTTTTTAAAATATTATGTTCCAGTCCGGTTGGTTGTTCTAACAGACTGGCTGCCTCGTCCTGATGCTGGGCAACCCATTGGGTCGTAGTGTTTAATTCTTGAATAATAGTCTGAATGACTTTTGGGTTGCTTTCTGCAAATTTACGGTCGGCCAGATAGAATTGCAGGTTATTGACCAAGCCCTGACCATCCTTTAAAACCCGGGCACTAAGTTGCTGTTCTGCTGCGGCCAGGAAGGGGTCCCAGATTACCCAAGCATCGACAGAACCACGTTCAAATGCAGCACGAGCATCTGCTGGTGGCAGATAGATCACCTGAATATCTTCAAGCTTTAAACCATTCGCCTCTAAAATATTGAGCAGTAAATAATGAACATTAGAACCTTTATTCAGTGCAATCCGTTTGCCTTTTAAATCAGCAACAGACTGTATGGGAGAATTCTTCTGGACTACCAATGCTTCCCCATGAGGCGCGCCCGGCTGATTTGCTACATAGACAATATTTGAATTGGCTGCCTGAGCAAAAATAGGGGGAGCTTCACCTGCTTCTCCAAAAGCGACACTTCCGACATTTAAACCTTCAAGGAGCTGTGGACCTGCAGGAAATTCAACCCAACGAATCTTTATACCTTGTGATTTGAGCGCATTTTCCAGACTACCTTGGGCCTTTAGAATCGGTAAAATGCCATATTTTTGAAAACCGATATTCAAGACCTGAGTCTGAGGGTCAGATTTGGAACAGCCATCTAGAAACAGGGCAGTTGCCAGACTGGTCAATAAGATGGCAGAACGGGCCCAAGAAATTTGCTGGCTGTTCATGGAAAAAGTGCTCCTAGTAGTGAAATTTAACAATCACATACAGCCTAAGATGCCCGGTAATGCTAAAAAAATAAGCTTTTATCGTTTAGTCATGAAAAAAAAAGCTAAAATATAAAACTGCTTAACTTATGAGTATTTATGATTTAAAAAATTAATATTATTTTTAATTAAATAACTGAATATTATTAATAATTTATTATTGAGCTAAAGAAGAACCAAAAATAATAAGTAAAAACCTTGAAAGTTCTACTTTTTATTTCTGGTTCAAAGATATATTTATTAAAAATAAAGCTAAATATAAAGGCCGGTTCTATAACTGTTTTTTAAATACCAGTGAATTTCGCTGATAGTTATAAAGTGCCTGCCGGGTATTAGGTAAATCATCAACAGAAGCTGGCATGAAACCATGTTCTAGGAACCAGTGTGCTGTGCGGGTGGTCAGTACAAACAGCTGCTTGATTCCATTCTCTTGTGCCTTTTTTTCAAGAAAATTTAAAATCTGGCTGCCTCGATTCGATTTGCGGTATGCCGGATGTACCGCTACACAGGCAATTTCTGCCGAAGGTATTTCATTCTTCAAAGTTGGAATCGGGTAAAGTGCCGCACAGGCGAGAATGGTACCGTCACGCTCAATGACAGCAAACTGGTTGATTTCAGTTTCCAGCCGTTCACGTGAACGGTAAACCAGTATCCCTTCTTGTTCGAGGGGACGTAACAGTTTGATCAGTCCACCTACATCCTGAATTCTGGCAGTGCGGACTTCTTCATAATGTGCATCGGTGATCATGGTGCCAATCCCATCACGGGTAAATAGCTCTTCAATCAGCGCACCGTCATACGTATAAGAAATCAGATGAACACGATTGACGCCTTCTAGAGAAGCATCGCGTGCCGCACGTAAATATAAAGCCTGGGTTGGATCTGCCTGTTCATGCTGTTCTATATAAGGGTCCAGCTGCTGAGGTGTTAATTCACGCAATAATTGCTGTTTGGAATTTAATAGACCTTGCTGCTGGCCCAGAAAAATCAGTTTATCCGCTTTTAGGGCAACGGCTGTCTTGGTTGCGACTTCTTCTGCCAGCAGATTAAAGACTTCGCCTGTAGTGGAGTAACCAGTCGGTCCGAGCAGTACAATACTGTTATGCTCAAGATGCTGATGAATACTGGTACTGTCTATGGAGCGGACCTCACCGGTTAACTGAAAATCGATACCATCATGAATACCATAAGGTTTAGCAGTGACAAAATTACCAGAGACTACATGGATAGCTGCGCCGTACATAGGTGAGTTCGCTAACCCGGTAGAAAGCAAGGCTTCAATTTGCAGACGGATTGAGCCTACAGCACTCATGACACAGCCAAGAGACTCACGTGTAGTAATCCGGCGGTTCTTATGAAATGGTGCACTCAGCTGAAACTGTTCCAGATTCTGGTTAATCTGCGGACGGGCACCGTGAACCAGAACCAGACGAATTCCCAAGGAATTGAGCAGGGCAATATCGTGAATAATATGCTGGAAATTATCATGGCAGACCGCCTCACCTCCAAACATGATGACAAAGGTCTTATTACGATGCGCATTAATATAGGGAGCAGAATGCCGGAACCAGCGTACATTGAGTTGTTCAGTAGTATTCGCGGTTTCCAGAGAATTCATAATATGCCTGATCCAGTTGCTTATTCAGTCTGCTGATTCTAATCAAAAAACAGCAGGCAGGTATATAAAAAGCAAAAAAACACCCGGGTCAGTGCCCGGGTGAATATGTATCGATATAGGACTGAATTAGCCCAGAATCCGTATGATACGGTTGTTACGTTCATTGACCAGCACATAGTCACCATTAATTTTATACCACTGCTGATAACGGGCAGGCTTATTCAGGTGACGGCTATCACGGTAGTCAACCTTGTAACGGTTGTTATCATACTGACGAGGCAGCACCTGACCACTGCGCCATTCACGACTTGGATTTACTCGTGAAGATGAGCGGCGATCATCCCAGCGGCGGTCATCATAACGACGGTCATCATGGCTCCAGTGTGGGGTATTAGGGCGATCATAATGCTGTGGTGCGGCCATAGCACTGGTAGTAATCAGCGCGCTCAAAGATAAAGCGATACCTGTAAGTAATGTTTTCATGTTTTTATCCTGCGTTGCAAGCTCATCAATTTATAACGCTACTTTAGGCAACAATTAGATATAAAGCATGAAAGCCGTTTTATTGAATTGTGAAATTAATGAAGGAATTGAGAAGGAAATTACGGATTAACTCGACAGAAAAAGCCAGTTAGCCCTATATAAAAAGGCCTAAATTGTATTTAGGCCTTTTTATTCTGGATGAACGGAATAATGAAGAATATGTATCAGTCCATAATCCTGATAATACTGTGTTTATCTGAATCGACTAACAGATAATCATTATTGACCTTGTACCATTGCTGATTACGCGAAGGTTTCGGCAGGTCATGACTTTCATATTCAACCTTATAACCGTTGCCCCGGTAATGTTGCGGCATAATATAACCGGTTTGCCATTTGTGCTGTTTCAGACGACTGACTCCACGTTCTTCACGCATACGACGCTGTTCACGGACAGAATCTTCGTCCTGCTGGAACATCTTGCCATGTGGCCCGCCACGTCGGTCCGAATGGTCCTGATTTTTATGAGGAGGTGCTGCAAAAGCTACACTTGCCATGAAGGTAGAGAAAGATAATGCCAGCACAGCCATAATCTTTTTCATGTTTAATCCTCAAATTCATACTTAAAATTTCTTTACCCATCTACTGTACGAAAAAAAAACAGAGAAACTGTGAAGATAATTCAACTAATTATTTAAAATTGCAGAGACAATGCGTACTTAATATAAAACAAATTAAGTATTCTCCATACTATTATTATTTATATGTATCGGTAAATTTCTGCTTTAAATATTTAAGCTTATTTCTGCTTTTACTCATTCTTGGCATAGAGCAAGATATGATCTCGTCTATGCCTGTAACCTATTTTGCAATAGCAGTAGTTTAACTTGGTATAGCCTGTTTTTATTTAAGCCCAACAGTGATTCAAAAATAAAATCCGAGACTAATCCTGAGCATCGATACTCTGCCCATTCATATGACGGCTGTCTTCACCCATCAGGTATAAATAAGCCGGCATAATTGTTTCTGGTGTCGCTAGCACTTTTGGATCTTCATCTGGAAAAGCCTTAGCCCGCATGGCTGTTCGGGTGGCGCCCGGATTAATGCAGTTAAAGCGTATATTCGGATGCTGGTTTTCTACAGCAAACAGTTTGCTTACCGCTTCAATAGCAATTTTAGAAACAGAATATGCACCCCAACGCTCACGAACTTCCCGGCCTACACCTGAACTGGCAAAAACTACCGAAGCGTGTTCAGATTTTTGCAGTAGAGGCAATAGGGCCTGCGTTAGTACAAAGGGTGCTCGCAGATTTACCGCCATCACGTCATCCCAGACTTCGGCTGGATAATGGGCCAGTTCGATACGCTCACCCAAGATACCGGCATTATGCAAAATTCCATCTAGACGTCCGAACTGTTTATCCAGAATATTGACCAGATGTTCATAATCCTGTGCAGAAGCACTGGACAGTTGTAAAGGCAAAATGGCAGGTTGAGGTGCCCCCAGTGCTTCAATTTCATCATAGATGACTTCAAGCTTGTTTAGGGTACGGCCATGCAAAACAACTGTAGCCCCATGCAGGGCATAACTTAAGGCAGCAGCGCGGCCAATACCGTCACCTGCACCCGTGATCAGAATAACCTGATTTTTCAGTAAGTCTGGACGAGGTTGATATTGTGAGTATTTCATAGGCAAACCTCCTCATTATTATGATATGTCTAAAGTACTACGGGTTTTTCTGATTCCAGTTTCAGCAGTTGGCATACCTTCTGCCGCAGTTCGGAAATATCATTTACTATACAATCTGCCTGCCAGGCCGTTAAGTTATCTTTGTGGCTTAACGGTAAATAGCCGTAAGCAGCCAGGATGGTATACATTCCTGCATTACGACCAGCTTCAATATCACGCGGATGATCCCCGACATAAATAATCTGCTCTGCCGGAAGATTAATTTGTCTGGCAGCCAGGTACATCGGTTCCGGATCAGGTTTGGTTCTGGTGACATCCTCAGGGCAGACCAGTACTGCACAGCGTTCTGTTAAGTTGAGGGCAGCAAGTAAAGCCTCGCTTAAGCCACGGGGCTTATTAGTCACAATTCCCCAAGGAATACCTCGAGCTTCCAGTTCATCAAGTAAAGGGTACATGCCTTCGAACAGGTCTGTCTCAACTGCAATATCTGCTCCATATAGGTCCAGAAAACGCTGACGGTGTGCCAGAAATACCGGATCATCGACCTCAAGATGCGGATAGACCAGTTTGACCATGGCTCGCGCACCTTCAGACACCTGGGTGCGGATCAGGTCTGCTGCTACCACCTCACAGTTTTCGGCACAGCACATATCCTGAATAATGCGGATAAAGTCAGCTGCGGTGTCAATTAAGGTACCATCAAGGTCAAACAGGACAGCTTTCATTCTGTGACTTCCTTAACGGTATGTACCATATAGTTGACATCTACATTCGGTGCCAGCCAGTAATGTTTGGTCAGCGGGTTGTAATGTAAACCGGTCATCTGTTTAAGCTCTAGCCCGGCAGCCCGGATGTCATGGGCCAGCTCGGATGGGCGTATAAACTTGTGATAATCATGAGTACCTTTAGGCAGCATCCGGAGTAGGTATTCGGCACCAATAATAGCGAACAGATAAGATTTCGGATTACGGTTAATGGTAGAAAAAAACACATGGCCGCCCGGTTTTACCAGAGTCTGACAGGCTTTAATAATAGAAGCCGGATCTGGTACATGTTCCAGCATTTCCATACAGGTCACAATATCATACTGGCCCGCTTGTTCTTCAGCCAGCTGTTCTACCGGAATTTGGCGGTACTCAATATTCTGCACATTTTCCTGCTGGGCATGCAGGCGGCCAACTGCTAAAGGCGCTTCACCCATATCTACACCCAGCACTTCAGCCGCACCGCGACGCGCCATACTTTCGGTCAAAATGCCACCACCACAACCTACGTCCAGTACCTTTTTACTAGCCAGGCCACCACTGAGCTCATCTACCCAGTTCAAACGCAAGGGATTGATCTGATGTAAGGGACGGAACTCAGAATGCTGATCCCACCATTTGGCTGCAAGTGCTTCGAATTTAGCAATTTCTTGTGGATCAACATTCAGTTGCGACATGACAGTCACCTCATTATCCGGTTAATGATCAGGAATAAAATATTCAGACTTAGTGTAGCGTTAATTCCAGAAAAAGCGATAAAAGCTGTAAAAAAGTTCACAGAAGGAAAACGATTCTGGCATATTTAATTTATAGTGAGCTCATAAACTCGGCATAACAATTCAGAGGAATCTCAGCGTCAATGAAAAAGTTTATTTTAGGTAGTTTGTGTACTGCTGTAATGGCATTTTCAGGTAGTGCCATGGCAGCCAATTTCGTAGCAGGCAAGGATTATACCGTAGTGGCCAATCCTGTTAAGGTTGAAGTACCGGGCAAGATCGAAGTCCGTGAGTTTTTCTGGTATGGCTGTCCGCACTGTTTTAAGCTTGAACCGCATATGCAGGCCTGGCTTAAAAAGATACCTAAAGACGTACGCTTTGTACGTACTCCGGCTGCCATGAATAAAGTCTGGGAACAGGGTGCACGTGGCTATTATGTGTCTGAGGCACTCGGTGTACGCCAAAAAACCCATCTGCCATTATTCCATGCAATTCATGTCAACAACCAGCAGATTTTTGACCAGGCTGCTCAGGCAAAATTCTTTACCAAGTACGGTATACCAGAGAGTAAATTCAACAGCATGTTCAACTCTTTCTCGATTACCGGAAAAGTGGCGCAATCTAACCGTCTGGCGCAGCAATACCAGTTAACTGGTGTACCCGCTGTAGTTGTAAATGGTAAATATATTATTCAGGGTGAAGACGCTAAAGTTACCCAGGTGCTTGATTTCTTGATTAATAAAGAGCGTAAAGCCAAATAGTCTATAGTTATTTAATTATTTAAGCCGTTTTCTGTCAGGGCAGGAAACGGCTTTTTTATAGATAGTATTTAAACTGAACTTAAAGTAATTCGCTGTCCAGCTCGAAAGCATCCAGATTAATCGGTTGGCTTGGTAAAGAAAGTGCCTGATTGATATAAAGCTGAATCAGTTTTTTACGTGAACCGATAGAACGCTGATAGTAGCTAGAATTAAGTAACAGGGCTGCACCATAAGTCAGGGACCAGATATAAGACAGATAGTCACGGATCGACATATCATAATTTAATGATTTTAAATATTGTTCGGTGACTTCACGAATGGCCAGAATCCGTTCCTGCCGTACCTGATACAACTCTTCAAAGAGTGTATTCAGACCCGATGCTGTCATAGTCAGATGCTCTTCAAGCTGGTGCAGTAAAATAGTACGGCCAGGTGCAAGCAGGTGATGCAGCATATAGGCAGGTGCATATTCCCTAAAGTTACGATAAGGTGCACGGGAAATTTCCAGCAGTTGTCTTTCGTTCTGGATTACCAGTTCCAGTAATAGCTCATTTTTACTTTTAAAGTGCTTGTACAATGTACCTTTGGCAATATCCAGCTCTGCAACCAGTTCATCCAGTGTAATTTCCTGATTATTTTCCAGTAGTAGCTTCTCTGCTGCCTGAAGAATGCGTTCTTTACGTAATAAAAATTGTTTATGGCGCTCTGGATTCATGCCTATTTTCCGTTCCTTGCCGATGGCTATACTGTAGCAGTACTTACCTTACTGTAAAATTAAACTATTTGTTGAGATAACAGAAAGCCAAAAGCCGGGTGATAGCAATTTTTGTGTTAAAAATTGGTGCTTGGCACTATGTCCAGTTAGATACGCCACGGAACATAAATCGTAATTCGGTCGCAGCCTGCTGCATAAACTGTTCCTGCTGTTCCTTCAAGGCCAGTCCACTATGCTGGCGTGACAGACTGATCCAGGTCATGGCCCAGGTAAAAGAGAGATTGGTAAGAATAGTAGAAAGTACCTTAAGGTCATTTTCATCCTGAATATGTTTGAGGCTTTCAATCCGGCGCAGGTCATTGACCAGATCATCAATTAGAAATTCAATTTCACGGCCAATCGCCTGGCGAACGACCTTGGAACCGCCCCAACGTTCAGAAATCATAAAAATCCAGGGTTCAGGATTCTGGTCAACTGCCTGAAAAAAGAGTTGTAAGGTATTCTGTGATTTACTGCCGAGCTGTGACAGATAAGCCAGACCCAGCTGATGTAACACTGTTTTTAAATGCAGCGCGACCTGATCAAGCAGTTCCTGACCTAAATGGTCCATATCCTGAAAATGCCGATAGAAGGCAGTTGGCACTAAACCAACCTCACGTGCAACTTCACGCAGGCTGATACTGCTAAATGAACGACCAGAAGTACTCAGGCGCAATGCCGCATCCAGTAAGGCCTGACGACTCTGCTGCTTTCGTTCATCACGTATCGACATCATGCTAACCCAAAATTACTTTGTGCAAGAGTCTAGCAAAAAATAGCTACTTTTAAACGACGAATATCAGTGTACAGGTGTTGACTGAATAATGGAAAAGCGTATAGTGAACAATTGTACACTTAAAGAACGTTTGTTCACTCACTAAATAGCTAGCATAAAGAGGAACACCGATGACCGCACAAATGCAATACAAGCCACAATGGATACGTGAAGATTTTGTAGACTTTCTTCTGGAAAAGGTTGACCCGATGTTGGCCTTAAAACGGATCAAGGCACAAGTCATTAGTGTCTATCCTCTGGCAGCCGACATGTACCGGATTAAACTGAGACCCAGCCACCGGTTTAATACACAACAGTATCGTGCCGGGCAGTCGGTTCTGGTCACAGTTGTAGTAGAAGGTGTACGTTTACAGCGTAGTTATTCGATTATCGCTATAGATGCTGGTACGCTGATATTAGGGGTTAAGGTGCAGGGCCGGGTTTCCCGGGCCATGTCACAGCTGAAAAAAGGCGAGGTAATTGAAATATCGCAGCCACAGGGGGAGTTCTGTCTGCATGCTGGTCAGGAGCCTGCTTTACTGATTGCTTCCGGAAGCGGAATTACAGCTATTTATGCTCTGTTACAGCAAGCCATGACACAAAAGGTGAGACAGATCGATCTGCTGTATTTTAGCCGTGATACTGTCCTGCATAATGAAATCCAGCAATTAGCAGAGGCCTATCCGCAGCTCAACTATCATTTTGTCAATACTACCCAGCAGAAACAGCATCTGGACCTGGCTTTACTCAAAGCTATTGTGCCACATTTTGCCCATACTCACAGCTATGCCTGTGGTACGCCAGGCATGATGCAGGCGGTACAGTATATTTATCATGGGGCACAGGCAGAGGACTGGTTACATCAGGAATATTTCCAGCCAGTCATGGATGAGACCCTAGAAGCCCAGCCAGTCAGGTTCATACGTTCACAGCAGGCATTTGAGGCCAAAGGTAATCTGCTAGACAGTGCAGAACAGGCCGGTTTAAGACCTGCGCACGGTTGCCGTATGGGAATCTGTAATACCTGCACCTGTACCAAGATCAGTGGCTCAACCAGAAATCTGCTGACCGGTGAAATTGATCATGGTAACAACGTTCAGATTAAGCTTTGTATCAGCCAGGCAGTCAGTCCGCTTGAGATTAATCTCTAGAGTCAAAAAATTAAAAATATTGGAGAGCACCCATGAACATGTCCATACAGTATCCACTAAATTCTAAATCCCGCCATTTAACACCTGAAGAAATCCAGCAGTTTGGTGAAAAAGTAGACGCAATCCGCCGTGAAGTTATGGATAGTCTTGGCGAAAAGGATGCGGCGTATATCTATAAAATCCGCAACTTCGTCCGTTATAGTGAAATTGCTTCACGTGGCATGCTGATGTTTGCCGGCTGGATCCTACCAGTCTGGCTGGCTGGAACCACCTTGCTGGGTATTTCTAAAATTGTTGAAAATATGGAACTGGGTCATAACGTGATGCATGGCCAGTTTGACTGGCTGAATGACCCGAGCCTGAATGGGGCAAATTATGACTGGGACACTATCTCGACGGGAGATGACTGGAAATATACCCATAATTATGTGCACCATACCTATACCAATATTGTCGGCAAGGATCATGATGTCGGTTATGGATTGCTTCGGGTCAGTGAATCACAGAAATGGGAGCCGCGCTTTCTATTTAATATTCCACTGGCAATCCAACTTATGGTGTTTTTTGAGTGGTATGTGGGTGTACAGAACCTGCATCTGGAAGATGTACTGGTCTATAAAACCAAAACCTGGAAACAGGTCTGGCAAGATGCAGCAAAACTGCGCCTGAAAGTCCGCCGTCAAGTACTTAAAGACTATATCTTTTTTCCATTAATCGCCGGACCGAATGCCTTACCAGTTTTTGCCGGAAATGCGGTGGCCAATATAATTCGGAGCCTGTGGGCCTCCGCGGTAATTTTTAACGGCCATTTTACTGAAGATGCTGAAACCTTTGAGCCAGACAATACTGAAAATGAAAGCCGGGCAGAGTGGTATTTACGCCAGATTCGTGGTTCAAGTAATTTCAGTGGCACGGAAGGGCTGCATATTCTGAGCGGTAACCTGAGTCACCAGATTGAACACCACCTGTTTCCGGATATGCCGGCTAACCGATATGCCGAGGTGGCGCCTAAAATTAAGGCTCTGTGTGCAGAATATGGCATTCACTATAATGAAGCGAGTTTTATGCAGCAGTTTGCGAGCGTATGGGTCCGGCTGGCGAAATGCTCTTTACCGGAAGGTAGTCTGCAAAAGGTCAAGGCAGGCCGCTGGAAGGAAGCATTTACCTTACTGAAGAACCGCTTTTCGAATGAGCACAATTTGTAGCTGCACGGGAAAGAGATGCATCTGCTATAATAGCGCGCAATCAATTTTGAGCCAGCTATAGGATGGATTATGCGTATTGACCAGCGTGCCCTAAACCAATTACGTGATGTCAAAATCACCCGCAACTACACACGTTATGCCGAAGGCTCAGTATTGGTTGAGTTTGGTCATACCAAAGTATTGTGTACAGCCAGTATCGATAATTCTGTACCTCGCTTTTTAAAAGGTCAGGGTCAGGGCTGGGTAACTGCTGAATACGGCATGTTACCGCGCTCCACCCATACTCGCAGTGACCGTGAAGCGGCACGCGGCAAGCAGAGTGGCCGTACCCAGGAAATCCAGCGCCTGATTGGCCGTAGCCTGCGTGCAATGGTCGATCTGAAAAAACTGGGTGAAAATACTATTACTATCGACTGTGACGTGATCCAGGCTGATGGCGGTACGCGTACAGCAGCCATTACTGGAGCAGCTGTTGCACTCGTAGATGCCATGAATGTGTTGCTTGAGCGCAAAAAAATCAAACATGATCCCTTAAAAGGGCTAGTTGCGGCTATTTCTGTCGGCATGTATCAGGATGAGGTGTTACTGGACCTGTGTTATGAAGAAGATTCAAACTGCCAGACTGATCTGAATGTGGTAATGACTCAGGCAGGTGAATTTATTGAGATTCAGGGGACTGCAGAAGATAAGCCATTTACCCGTGCCCAATGCAATGCCATGCTGGAGCTGGCAGAACAGGGAATTAGCGAGCTGATCAAGAAACAGCAGGAAGCGCTGGGCTGGTAAGCTGCATGTTCTATTCAAAACGCATCTTCGGATGCGTTTTTTATTTCATGGAAACGACATCAAAATATAACATAAACGTCATCGGTTTTCAGTATTTCTAGTCCTTACTTCTTTATTGGGTAATGGACAATGCATAAATTATTTTTAGTTTTAATCATAACCGGCAGCCTGCTGCTCAGTGCCTGTAATGAAGATGAGGCCGACTCCGGCACATTAGTGCCTTCTCCCTCTGGATGCAAAATGCACTGTGCCCCTTAATCTCTGGACAAACAGCAGGACTTAAAATGGACCGTCGTGAATTCTTATTAACCACCAGTAAAACCTTGTTTGGCACCGCCGCTCTGGCCAGTTTTCCGCTCAGTATTCAAAAAGCTCTGGCAATCGATGCCAAAGTAGAGACAGGTACGCTGCAGGACATCAAACATGTAGTTATCCTGACGCAGGAAAACCGCTCCTTTGACAATTATTTTGGTACTTTAAAAGGAGTCCGTGGTTTCGGGGACCGTTTTACCATTCCCTTGAAAGAGGGCCGTTCAGTCTGGGAGCAGTATGATGCCCAGCAGAACAAAATTCTGCCTTATCATCTGGACAGTACGAAAGGTAATGCCCAGCGGGTCAGTGGTACACCACATTCCTGGTCAGATGGACAAGCAGCCTGGGACCATGGCCGTATGGGAGACTGAGTCAAGCACAAGCAGCCACAATCCATGGGGTATTATAAAAAACAGGAACTGGAATATCAGTTTGCCTTGGCAGATGCTTTTACCATCTGTGATGCCTATCACTGTGCCATGCATGCAGGAACCAATCCGAACCGCAAATTTATCTGGACTGGTACCAATGGCCCAACTGGAGCAGGCGTAGCCAGCGTGGTAAATGAATTTGATGGACTGGGGCCTTCAAGTGAAGGCTATGAATGGAGTACATATCCTGAACGTCTACAGCAGGCGGGCGTCAGCTGGAAGGTCTACCAGAACATGCCAGATAACTTTACAGATAATCCGTTAGCCGGTTTTAAACAGTATCGCCGTGCCAATGAGCAATCTGGTCAGCCCGTCAGTCACAGTGACCTGAAAAGTCCAGCATACGATGCCAGAATTGATGCTAATCAGCCGCTTTATAAAGGTATTGCCAATACCATGCCAGATGGCGGGTTTCTCGGCAGTTTTAAAGAAGATATCCAGCAGGGTCAGTTACCACAGGTGAGCTGGATAGTAGCGCCCGCAACTTATAGTGAACATCCCGGGCCTTCCAGCCCGGTACAAGGTGCGTGGTATATCCAGGAAGTTTTAAATGCCCTCACAGAAAATCCGCACATCTGGAGCCAGACTGTATTATTGGTCAATTTTGATGAAAATGATGGCTTCTTTGACCATATACCATCACCGAGTGCGCCCTCAAAAGATCAGGCTGGCCAGTTACAGGGCAAAACAACCTTAACCGAGCAGCAGCTTTCTTATGAATATTTCAATCACCCTGCGGTGGTAGGTTCCAAATCACAACCCAAGCCGGATGGCCGGGTATATGGTCCAGGCGTACGTGTGCCATTGTATATCCTTTCACCTTGGAGCCGTGGTGGTTGGGTAAACTCACAGGTTTTTGACCATACTTCTATTTTACGTTTTCTAGAACAGCGCTTTGGAATACAGGAACCCAATATCAGCCCTTACCGCCGCGCAGTCTGTGGTGACTTGACCTCCGCCTTTAATTTTAAAACTCCTAATCTGGACATTCTACCTGAGCTGCCTGGGCAGAAATCCAGACAGGAAGCAGATGCAATCCGTCTAAGGCAGGCCTTGTTGCCACAGCTGACTGTACCGAAAAACCAGAACATGCCACTACAGCAGACTGGTATACGCCTGTCACGTGCCTTACCCTATATTTTGCACTGTAGCGCCAAGGTCGAACTGGCCCGACAGCAGGTTCAGCTAATTTTTTCGAATACCGGCGAGCAGGTAGCAGTTTTTCATGTTTATAACAAGCTTGATCTGGAAGCTATTCCGCGACGTTATATGGTAGAAGCAGGGAAACAGCTAGACGATATCTGGTCTGTACATGACGGCGGATATGACTTGTGGGTACTGGGACCAAATGGTTTTCACCGGAGTTTTCAGGGGAATCTTCACAGCAAACTTTATAGTGAAAGTCTGCCTGAAATTCGGATATGTGTAGAAGAGTGTGAACCAAAAATATATCTAAAAATCAGAAGTGACGGTCAGAAAACAGCAAAGCTGGTAATTCAGGCCAATGCCTATTTAAACAAGTCCTGGCACATAGAAACCCGCACGGCGGAAACCGAGCTGTTACTGGATATGAGTGAATGGTACGGCTGGTATGATTTTACAGTCAGTCTAGAAAATGAGCCCGAATTCAAACGCCGCTTTGCCGGACGGATTGAAACAGGAAAAGATTCTTACTCTGATCCATTTATAGGTTATTCGGTTTAATCTTAACTGGCTGGCTATAATGTTTATTTAAACCGGTTATAGCCAGTACTTTTCCTGCTTTGAGCACACTCTTCCTTTTTGGCTCTAACCAGAGGAGCTCAAAAGAACAGATGATATAAAAGAGCATCTAAAGAGTCTAAAATAAAAAGTATAATCTATTGAAATTTATAATTTTAACCCCATATATGATATAAATTAGCCTTCTTGAATCAAGGCGATACAGCAATTTATCCACCTCTACAAAATATAACCAATAAAATACATAGGAAAGCTTAAACCTGCGTTGCAGTCTATCTGAATAAGTTAATGTGTTTTATACCTTTTCATTATGACCTAAGCTATAAGGAACTATACTTTTGCTGAAACTGTTTATTATTTTAATTTCTTTTATTACATTCGCATTAATGGCCTGTGATCCACGCTCCCAAGAAAAAAATACGGCTGAATCAGCCTGGCAGACAGCCGAAACTGCCGACCAGAGTGAGGAAACTGTTAATTAATTTCTGTATTAGCCATTAAAACGCATTGATAAATCAACAGCTTTTATATCTTTGGTCAGGGCACCCATCGAAATATAATCTACGCCTGTCGAGGCAACTTCTCGCAGATTTTCCAGTGTAATATTACCTGAAGCTTCCAGTTTGCAGCGTCCCGCTACATGTTGAACCGCATCCTGCATTTGCTGAGTGCTAAAATTATCCAGCATGACAATATCTGCACCAGCGTTTAAGGCCTGATTAAGTTCATCCCAGGTTTCAACTTCAACTTCAACTGGTTTACCAGGTGCAATGTCATGGGCTTTAGCAATAGCTTGGGCAATACCGCCAGCTGCTATAATATGATTTTCCTTAATCAGGAAAGCATCAAACAGACCCAAACGGTGATTTTGTCCACCACCCACTGCAACTGCATATTTCTGGGCAATACGTAGCCCAGGCAGAGTCTTGCGGGTATCAAGAAGCTTGGTATTCAGCCCGTTAAGTCGCTGAACATAGTCGGCTACCTTGGTTGCAACAGCTGATAAAGTCTGAATAAAGTTTAGGACAGGGCGTTCCACAGTGAGCAGACTGCGTGCAGAGCCAGCCAGTTTTAAAAAAGCCTCATTCGCCTGTACCCGCTCACCATCATTTTTTAGCCAGATCACTTCTATCTTAGGGTCATAAGTCTGAATCAGACTATTCACCCAGGGCTGTCCTGCCAGTATCATATCTTCCCGACTGATAATAGTTGCAGTTGCCTGTTCATCTTCAGGCGTCAATAAAGCCGTGATGTCACCCGTACCGATATCTTCCTGCAGGGCCTGCTGGATATTGATCTGAATCGACTGTTCAAGCAAAGAGGCAGGAATGCTCATATAATTTCCGTATCGTGATGTACCCGTAAAAATTGTGCGATATATTAGCATTGTCCCACTGGAAAGAGACAGTTTTTCATCCTGCTTTTCAGCGTCCAGATCACTGGTTCAGGCACACCTACAGATTTTCTAAACGGATAAATTTATGCATACAGCTCCCACATTTCAGGTAATTGACGGAAAATTAATGGGGGCCAGACAGATCAGCTCTCCCAATTTTAACCAGCGTCCCGAGCCATGTGAAATCCAGCTGATTGTCGTGCATAACATTAGCCTGCCACCGTCACAATTTGGGGGGGGCTATATTGAACAGTTTTTTCAGAACCAGCTTGACTGGAATGCGCATCCTTATTTCCAGACCATTCGCGGTATGCAGGTTTCAACCCATCTTTTGATCCTGCGTAGCGGTGAAGTCCTGCAGTTCGTCAATTTCAATGATCGTGCCTGGCACGCGGGTCGCTCCAGCTATTTGGGCAGGGTAGAGTGTAATGATTATTCTATCGGGGTTGAACTTGAGGGCAGTGATGATACTGAGTTTTGCGAGATTCAATATCAGGTGCTGGCTGAAGTGACGATTGTCTTGCAACAGGCTTACCCTAAAATTGGCCAGCATATTGCCGGCCACAGCGATATTGCGCCGGGACGAAAAACCGATCCAGGGCTCCATTTTGACTGGGCACATTTCAGGGAATTATTAAAGCAGAAAAAGCAGTCATCTTATTGATGATTTTACAACGCAATTTTACTGCACTTTCATTACAATAACGTCTTTCTTTTTGGCTTGGGTGGATACATGGCGCTGTGGCGATCGACCTTTATTGTAAGTGCAATGACCATGCTGTCACGGGTACTGGGACTGGTACGTGATGTGGTCCTGCTTAATGTATTTGGTGCTGGCAAGGATTTCGATACCTTTGTGGTGGCCTTTCGTATCCCTAACTTTTTCAGGCGTCTGTTTGCTGAAGGTGCATTCTCGCAGGCCTTTATTCCGGTTTTAACTGAATATAAAACCAGTCGTACTCATGCTGAAGTCCAGATTCTGATTAGCCGGGTTTTTGGCTGCCTGCTGACGGTCATGACGCTATTAACCTTTATCGCGATGGTAGCAGCACCGGCTATTCTGTATATCTATGCACCAGGGTTTCATGATGATCCGGCCAAGTTTGATTTGGCAGTCGACATGTTCCGCCTGACTATCCCTTACCTGATGTTTATGTCACTGACGGCTTTTGCCAGTAGTATTTTAAACAGCTATGGTTCTTTTAGTACACCAGCTTTTTCACCCGTACTTCTTAATGTCGCGATGATTGCTGGGGCTTGGTGGCTGACACCGTATATGGCTGAGCCAATCATGGCATTGGGCTGGGCTGTGGTTGTCGCTGGTATTCTACAACTGGCGATTCAGATACCGGAACTGTGGCGTAAAAAACTGCTGATTCCACCTAAAGTGGATTTTAAGCATGAAGGGGTAGAACGTATTCTTAAACTGATGCTGCCAGCACTGTTCGGGGTGTCAGTTACCCAGATTAACCTGTTACTGAACACCATCTGGGCCTCCTTTATGCAGGATGGTTCGGTCTCATGGCTGTATAGTGCCGAAAGGATGACTGAATTGCCGCTGGGTCTAATCGGTGTCGCGATTGGTACGGTGATCCTGCCTTCACTTTCAGCCCGTCATGCCGAGCAGGATCAGACCAAATTCCGTGGCATGCTGGACTGGGCAGCCCGCGTAATCATGCTGGTTGGTATTCCAGCCAGTATTGCACTGTTTATGCTCTCTACACCGATCATTCAGGCGTTATTTGAGCGTGGTGAGTTTACTTGGGAAGATACCCGAATGACAGCACTGGCACTGCAATGTATGAGTGCGGGAGTAATTGCCTTTATGCTGATTAAAGTCTTTGCACCTGGCTTCTATGCCCAGCAGGATATCAAGACTCCAGTTCGTGTTGGCCTGATTGCAGTTGCAACCAATGCTATATTGAATATAGTCTTTATTGGATTTTTTAAACTGATCAACTGGCATGCAGAGCATATGGCGCTGGCATTGGCCTCTTCAGGTTCTGCACTTGCCAATGCCGGTCTGCTTTACTATTACCTGCATAAGCGTAATATTTTCCGCTTCGGTAGCCACTGGAAAAAACTGTTTATACAATTCGTGGTCGCCAACACTGTAATGGCAACTGCCTTATGGTTTGGCTTACAGTGGTATAACGGCGAGCTTTCACAGTGGTTACGTGTGGCTGAAGTGGCAGGACTGTGTATAGTCGGAGTTCTAGCTTATGCTGTTGGTTTGCTGATCAGCGGTTTTCATCCTCGCCAGCTCAAGCATTAAGCCAGTTTTACTACGATATAAATAAAAAACCGCCTCTATATAGGCGGTTTTTTTATCAGGATAGCCGTAAAACCTCACCCTTCAGGGCGGTAATATAAGGCTGCAATCCGCTAGTCCCCCTTGTAGGGGTTAGCTAGGATTACTAATGAGGTGTTTGCTGGCTCTTAATATATTGTTTAATGATTGAAATTGGAGCACCACCACAGCTGGCTGCAAAATAACTGGGCGACCATAAGGCATTACCCCATAGTTTGTTTTTAATTTCGGGGTGTTTAGTGCGTAAAATACGACTTGATGCGCCCTTTAAACTATTGACCAAGCTAGAAATAGCAACTTTAGGTGGATAATTTACAAGTAAATAGGCATGGTCATCTTCACCGTCAAATTCTACTAATTCTGCTTCAAAATCAAGGCAAACACGCTCAAACACATCACGCATTGTTTCAAGCATAGCTTTGGTAAAAACATCGCTACGATATTTAGCCACAAAGACTAAATGAACGTGCATATTAAAAACACAATGGCGACCTGTCCTAATCTCTTGACTATTACTCATAGACCAAATATATTTTAGTGATGAAGACACTTAAACTACGCATAAAAGACAAATATTGCAAGGAGTTAGACCAACTAGCATTAGAGGTAAACTTTGTCTGGAATTACGTCAATGATTTGTGTTTCAAGTATCTGCAAAGAAAACAGCAATTCTTTTCAGCTTATGACGTTGCTAAATATACTAAAGGCGCATCTAAAGAATGTAATCTGCATAGCCAAACTATTCAGGCTGTCACAGAAGAATTAGTCATAAGACGCAAGCAATTCAAGAAAGCAAAACTAAAATGGCGTGTTAGTAATAAGAAATCGGCTAGGCGTTCGTTAGGTTGGATACCCTTCAAGAAAGTAGCAATCAAATATGCTGATGGCTATATTCAATATGGCAAGCACCAATTCAAACTATGGGACAGTTATGGACTAAGTAAATATAATATCAAAACAGGCTCGTTTGTAGAAGACAGTCGTAGACGCTGGTATGTATGTCTAGTGGTTGAAAATGTTCAACAAGTAAAGACCAATGCAAAAACATCAATAGGCATAGATTTAGGCTTAAAAGATTTAGCGACCTGTTCAAATGGGATGAAACTCAAAGCCCCTCAAATTTATCGCCAATACGAACAAAGACTTGGTATTGCACAACGTGCAAAAAATAAGAAACGTGTCAAAGCGATACATGCCAAAATTAAAAATATACGACAAAATATGTTGCATCAATTCAGCCATAAACTGGTGAATGAACATGCAGCAATCTTCGTTGGCAATGTCAATGCCAAAGCATTAGCACAGACCAAACTAGCCAAGTCTGTCCTAGATGCAGGTTGGACAACACTTCGATCCATGCTCAAGTATAAATGCGAGAACGCAGGAGTATGGTATGAAGAAGTCAACGAGGCATATACCACCCAGACTTGTTCGTGCTGTGGTTCACGCTCCAGTAGTCCGAAAGGTAGAGCAGGGCTTGGAATAAGAGAATGGCAGTGTGTGGAATGTGGTACATTCCACGATAGAGATATAAACTCAGCACTCAACATTCTTGCGCTCGGACATGAGCGTCTCGTAGGAGGAATCCCTGTCCTTTAGGTCGGGGAGGATGTCAAAGAACAGAAATTAAGGCAAGATCTGTAAAAGCTCTACATCAAAAATTAAGGTACTATTCGGTGGAATAGCGTCACCGGAACCAATTTCGCCATAAGCCAGCTTGGCTGGAATAAAGAAACGGCTTTTACCGCCTTCTTTCATGGTCTGTAAACCTTCAGACCAACCTTCAATGACCTGGTTCAGCTGAAAATCTACCGGTTGGCTACGTGCAATTGAACTGTCAAACACGGTACCATCCAGTAAACGGCCTTCATAATGTACTTTGACCTGTGAGGTTGGCTTGGGAGTTTTCCCCTGTCCCGCTCGAATAATTTGATATTGCAGGCCAGATTTGGTGCTAATAATACCAGGTTTTTTCATATTTTCTGCTAAAAATACTGCACCAGCCTGCCCATTTTTGGCAGCCATTTTCTGAAATTCAATCAGCTGTTCAGCTTCCGCCTGCTTTTTATATTGAGTTAAGGCTCGAGCCATTTCCTCTTCAGTCAAACGAGCAGACTTGCCTTCAGAGCCTTCTTTTAGGCCCTGAATAAAAGCTTCCAGATTAAGGTCTTTCAAGGTATCTGCATTGGTACGACCCATGACATAGCCATAGCTATAACCCAGCTGGTCTTTTTGCGGACTTTTATTGGTCACAGGTAACGCCCAGACAGAGAAGCTGGCCGAGATTAAAATAGAAGCGAGCAGTGTTTTTTTCATAAAAAATCCTGAAGGGTGGAGGGTAGTCAAACCCTCCTGTGCATTATTATTGTACTTTAAGCAGTTCTACATCAAAAATTAGAGTACTGTTTGGTGGAATCGTACCAGGTACACCTTGTTCACCATAACCAAGTTTAGCAGGTATATACAAGGTAGCCTTGCCGCCTTCTTTCAGTAATTGTAAACCTTCTGTCCATCCCGGAATGACCTGATTTAAAGGGAACTCGACTGGCTCACCACGGTCATAAGAACTGTCAAATACTTTTCCATCTGTCAGCTGGCCTTTATAGTGAACTGTCACACGGGAAGTAGCGGTAGGCTGCTTACCTGTCCCCTCTTTAACGATTTTATATTGCAACCCTGAAGCTGTAGTTTGTACACCAATTTTTTTGGCATTTTCAGTCAAAAAGCTGTTACTGTCAGATTCAGCTTTTTGAGCCTGTTCAAGCTGTTTTTTCTGCATATCTTGTTGGAACTGCACATACGCTGCCTGTAGCTCTTCTTCAGTATAAGCTGGCTTGGCACGGGCGTGTCCCTGACGGATACCAGTTACAAAACTGTCAACATCAAGTTCTGGTGGAGTTTGATGTGCAACTTCATAACCCAGCGCATAACTGATTTTCTGGATTGAAGAGGCATTTTTGCTAACATTACCGGTATGCGTCACAGGATGCTGGCTGGCATAGTAAACAGGGATCAGGGCAGCACCGCCGAGGATAACAGCAACAGCAATAGGTAAGGCTTTACTCATAAAGGGCGTTCCAGTTCATTTTATCTTTTAACATAGACCATAGGGTAATCAGGTCATCTAACTCTTTTAGCATAGAATATTTTGCAATCAAACAATATGTTTTTTCTGTGCATTAAAATCCTACTTTAAACTTGTATAACAATCTATCTACTACCGTAAAATAAAAAGCCGGAATAAACTCCGGCTTTTAAATTATTTCAAAAATGATCTAATCATCTTTTTTTGCCTGATAAGCATAAGCATAGTTATAACCATAACCATAACCTGCCGCAGTACGCTGAATATCGTTCAGTATAAAGCCATTAACTTTTACGCCTGCCTGCTCAAAGCGGTTCACTGTAATCTCCAGCTCTTTCATTTGTGTTTTAGCATGGCGGGCAATAATCAGGTTTACACCACTATATTGAGAAATAATAATTCCATCAGTCACGGCCAGTACCGGTGGAGTATCAATAATAATATGATCATACTGCCTGGAAAGTTGCTCTAGCATTGTACCAAAAGCTGCAGAGCTTAATAATTCAGAAGGATTAGCCGGACTTTTCCCCCGACTCATCATATATAAATTCTTAATTTCAGTCTCATGAATTGCATCAGATAGATTATTTTGCCCATTTAGATATTCAGACAGTCCTGGCTGTGTATTTACATTAAAATACTTATGCAGATAGCCACGGCGCATATCTGCATCAATCAGCAGAACACGCTTGTGGCTCTGTGCAAAGATCACTGACAAATTCGTAGAAATAAAAGATTTCCCCACTTCCGGTGCAGGTCCTGCGATCATGATGATATTATTTTTGGCATTGGCCAAGGCAAAGTTGACGGCAGTACGCAAGCTGCGCAGGCTTTCAATGGCAATGTCATCACTATTCTTAACTGCAAGGATAGGAATATGTTTTTTCTTTTTAAGAAGCTTAATACGGCTCTCCTGTACAGGTGAGCGAGGAACAGTTGCGTAAACAGGTAAGTCTAATTCATTTTCAATTTGACTCGAATCTTTTACGCCTGAGCGCATCATATTACGTAATAAGGCTAACAGTGTACCAAGAAAAGCACCTAAGAATAGAGAAAGTATAATAACCTGTAATTTTTTAGGTTTGATTGGTCCTAATGGTTCAACTGCAGTATCAATAATACGCACATTACCGATCTCTCCTGCTTTGACAACTCGAAGCTGTTGGTAAGAGTTGAGCAGGGCGGTATAAAGCTGCTGGTTTACTTCAACTTCACGAAATAACTGTAAGTATTGACGTTGTAATTCAGGTAGTCGTTTTAATGTACCATTCAGTTCATTGATTTTATTGTTTACTGCACCAAGCTGGGCATTAATTTCACGCATTTGTGGATGTTCAGCAGTATATTTAGCTGCCATCTCTGCCTGTTTCTGCTCAAGTGCTATTTTTTGGGTTTCTAATGTAATGCTCTGAGTTAAATATAATTCAGACTCTTTAGTGACATCAACTGTATTAAAACGCTCACGGAAATTGTTAAATTCACGTTCAGACTTATCAAGCTGCTGTTTTAATTGTGGAAGCTGTTCATCTAGGAATTTTAAAGTTTGAGCTGTCTCTGCTGTACGCCGCTCAATATTTTGTTGACTATACGCCGTTAATATCGCATTTAGGACCTGTGTAATATACTGCTTATCTGTACCTTCATAATTCAATCCTAGAATACCAGACTGTTTGCCCTTTTCTGCTACAGAAAAAGGGGCTGAAATAGTATTTACTGCGGCTGGTAAGGAAAGTTTTTTAATATTATAGGTATCTGCTAACTGGTCCTTACTATATATAGCAACTTTCCATAGCCCGTGTTGGGAATTAAACTGATTTCTACGGTTGAGCATACCTTTAAAGATTGGCTCATGCGTCATAGTGTCAGTTAAAATAAAATTATTATTCTCAAAAGTTAGCTGTAGATTTCTGTCTAAGTAATAAGAGGGTACATCAAATTGACGGATACTAAAAGACTTGTTCCCGTCTTTAAAAACAACTGATTGGTTAGAATATTTAGTTTGATATTCAGGCTTATGAAGTAAACGTTGTATAAAACTGTCTTCAGTGCTTGAAATCTGCACATCAAGATTTAAAGAATGGATAACATTACCGAGAATTAAGCGAGATTTTAAAATTTCGATTTCTGCCTGTGCTGGAGACTTTTGTTCAACCATCTCAGACAGATCGCCTAATAATGCTGCAGAAGCCCCTTTTTTATCTTCTACTTGAACTATGGCATCAACTTGATAAATATTCGGTGTAGTCCTGAGGTAAAGTAAAGCACAAACTAGGCTTAAAATCGTACAGAGGGCAATTAACTTCCACTGCGCAATCAAGGAAAAAAACAGTTCCTTTAGGTCAATGGTATCTTCAGTGGTGGTATTTTGGCTCATAATTCTTGGTTCAAAAGTTAAATATATTTTTTCCAGTCCGCAATACAGCTTTGAATCAGTTCACAGGTTTCATCAAATACCTGCTGATCATGCTGATAAGGATCTGGTACATTTTTATTCTGCCAGTGGCCCAGCCGAAAGGTTTTTCCTTTAGCAAAAGGCCAACTCTGTTCAATATGTTTTTGCTGATTCTGACTCATGACCAGTACAAGATCAGCTTTTTTAATTAACTCGGCATTTAATTTTTTGGCAATATGCGATTGCATATCCATACCTAATCGCTGCATACAAAGCTGAGCTTTCTCATCTGCTGTGTGACCTGTTAAACCAGAAATCCCAGCTGATTCAATATGAAGCTCTGGAAATTCTTGCTTTAAAAAATACTCTGCCATTGGACTGCGGCAGATATTTCCGATACACACAACCAGAATATTCTTAATGGCCATTATTAGTTACCTAAACGATCAAAACTATAAATAGCATTAGAGAATGGAACAATCTGTCCAATGACACGTTGCCAGCGAGTTAAGCCAGTCGAGTCAATATAGACGACATCGTTATTACGCATTTTAAACTGATTGGCTAGTCCGAAATCACCTATATTACTTAAATCAAGATGATAAAGCTCTGTACTTCGATCATTAAGATTCGTACGTAAAACATAAATACGCCCTGCACTTGCTGAAAGTGGATTAATGCCCTGACTTTCACCTAGCACATCACCTAAGCTCATACCCTGGTCACGTATAGATAATGCCTGATTTTTACTGGCTTCTCCCATCACATATATTTTTTGATTTTCTCGAGTACTGACGTAGATGGTATCATTAGGTTGCAGAATTAAATTATGTAGTGACATTCCTGCACGTTCTAACTCAATAATATTTAAGTCATATGTCATACCATTACGAATAAGCTGCACGTAGGTATTACTGGTGTTTTCTGCGGCCCCACCTGACATACTTAAGGCATTATACAGCGTCATGGGTTGATCATTTAAGTTGATTTGTCCAGACTTTTCAACATTTCCAAAAATTGAAATATGTTTTCCTTGGTAAGAGATTACACGTGCAATGACATCAGGATTTTTTAAATAACGAGAAAGTTGGGAACGAAGTTCTTGGTTAACTTTGACTAAACTTTTACCTGCGGCTTTATAGCGTCCAATCATAGGAAAATGTATATATCCACTTTGATCAATCTGATAACCATTTGTGGGATCAGTACTGTTCCCGCTAATTTCTGGATAAGCCCACAGTTGTATGGAAAGAACATCTCCTGGACTTAATAAATAGGTATGTGGAATATTTTGAAACAAGTGGGCATAGTCACGTTGAAAATTGACCGTAGCTGGTTGAATAGCGGATAAATTATCTTGTGTAATTTTTACAATATTTAATGGTGTACCAAGCTCAGTCTGATACACCCCTTCTTCTGGCAAATTATAAGTTTGAAAACCTGAAGTAATCGCACATCCTGTAGAACCGAGGCCGAAACCCAATAAAAAAAGAGCTTGGTAAAATTTCACGCTTGACCCTTATATATTTATCTCTAATTTGTTTAATTCAATGAACAATATAAAATTGATACTCAATGCGCAGAAATCTTAACTGAAAAAAACATGGAATACACTAGAAGAATTTCTTGGTTTGTATAGTTTGTATAAATTTGTGTACTTGTCAGAATAATGTAATTTAAAAATTTTATATATAAATATATTTATTTTTAAATTTTTTATATAAAACAAAAGATAACAGAAATAAACAAAATGACTTTTAATCAAGAAATTCTATTGAAATTTTTCTGTTATATTACTGTCCCTTAATGACTTGCTAAGTTTTTCTATTATAGAAATTGTTGATTTTAACATATAAGGATAAAGGCTGTTCTATGTTGCAACTCCCTGAATTAAAAATAGCAATTATAGGCCTAGGCTACGTGGGTTTACCTTTGGCGGTAGAGTTTGGTAAAAAAGTACCAGTAACTGGTTTTGATATTCACGAGAAGCGTATTGATGAATTAAAAGGTGGTCAAGATCATACTTTAGAAGTATCACCAGAAGAATTAAATCAAGCTAAGAAGCTAAGTTTCTCTTCTACGTTAGAAGATTTAAAAAAATGTAATTTTTTTATTGTTACTGTTCCTACACCGATTGATGAATTTAAGCAGCCAGATTTGACCCCACTTGTTAAAGCTTCGACCAGCATTGGTCAGGTGCTTAAAAAAGGTGATGTGGTGGTGTATGAATCTACGGTATATCCGGGGGCAACTGAAGAGACCTGTATTCCAGTTTTGGAACAGGTATCAGGCCTGAAGTTCAATCAGGACTTCTTTGCCGGTTATAGTCCGGAGCGAATTAACCCGGGCGATAAATTGCACCGAGTGACCAATATTTTGAAAATTACCTCAGGTTCTACCCCTGAAGTCGCTGAATTTGTTGATCAGGTGTATAACCTGGTGATTGAGGCAGGTACGCATAAA
This sequence comes from Acinetobacter sp. UBA6571, assembly GCF_002434085.1. Classification (NCBI taxonomy): domain Bacteria; kingdom Pseudomonadati; phylum Pseudomonadota; class Gammaproteobacteria; order Moraxellales; family Moraxellaceae; genus Acinetobacter; species Acinetobacter sp. UBA6571. The sequence goes on from NZ_DJJJ01000031.1 coordinate 86,704, forward strand.
GCGACTAGCATTAAAGTGGCTGAAGCGGCAAAAGTCATTGAAAATACCCAGCGTGATGTCAACATTGCCCTGATTAATGAACTGGCCGTGATCTTTAATAAAATGGGAATTGATACTGAAGCAGTATTGCAGGCTGCTGGTACCAAATGGAATTTCTTGCCATTCCGTCCAGGTCTGGTCGGTGGACACTGTATTGGTGTCGATCCATACTATTTGACTCATAAGGCACAGTCTATCGGTTATCACCCTGAAATTATTCTGGCGGGTCGCCGTTTAAATGATGGCATGGGGGCTTATGTGGTTACCCAGCTGGTCAAGGCCATGATCAAGAAAAAAATTCAGGTTGAAGGTGCCAAGGTTCTGGTTTTAGGCTTAAGTTTTAAAGAAAACTGCCCGGATATTCGTAACACTAAAATTATTGATATTGTTAATGAACTGACAGAATACAATATTGCTGCCGATGTGTATGACCCATGGGTGGACGCAAACGAAGCCCAACATGAATACGGGATTACTCCAGTCGCCAATCTGGAGCAGGGGCAGTATGACGCGGTGATTCTGGCCGTTGCCCATGATCAGTTTAAAGCCATGGGTGCCGAAGCATTACGTGTCCTAGGCAAGTCAGCACATATTTTATATGACCTGAAATATGTACTGGATCAATCTGAATCTGACCTTCGTCTGTAATCTATAGGGACCATAAACGTGAGCCAATATCAAACTGTATGCGAGCAATTACAACAAGCACCAAAAACCTGGTTAATTACCGGTGTAGCAGGCTTTATTGGCTCAAATTTACTGGAAACCCTGTTAAAGCTGAACCAAAATGTGGTCGGTCTGGATAATTTTGCCACAGGTCATCAGCATAATCTGGATGAAGTGCAAAGTCTCGTTAAGCCTGAACAATGGGCAAACTTCAAGTTTTATGAAGGTGATATACGGAATTTTGAAGACTGCCAGACAGCCTGTGCAGGAGTTGACTATGTTTTGCACCAAGCCGCTTTAGGTTCTGTACCTCGTTCGATTGCCGACCCGATTACCACTAATGCAGCCAATATTACCGGCTTTTTAAATATGCTGACGGCTGCACGAGATGCAGAAGTCAAAAGTTTTACCTATGCAGCCAGCAGTTCAACTTATGGTGACCATCCAGCATTACCAAAAGTGGAAGAAAATATTGGTAACCCACTTTCACCTTATGCCGTCACCAAGTATGTCAATGAGTTATATGCAGATGTATTTGCGCGTACTTATGGCTTTAAAGCGGTTGGCTTACGTTACTTTAACGTCTTTGGTCAACGTCAAGATCCAAATGGAGCATATGCAGCTGTGATCCCAAAGTGGACAGCAGCCATGATTCAAGGTGAAGATGTCTTTATTAATGGTGATGGTGAAACCAGTCGAGATTTTTGTTTTATTGAAAATACGGTTCAAGCCAATATTTTGGCAGCAACCACTGAAAATGATGAAGCAAAAAACCAAGTCTATAATGTTGCAGTAGGTGATCGAACGACACTCAATGACTTATTTAATGCGATTAAATCTGCGTTAAATGAGCAAGGTGTATCTTATACCAAAGAACCTGTATATCGTGAGTTTCGAGCTGGAGATGTAAGACACTCTCAGGCAGATGTAACCAAAATCAAAACATTGCTAGGTTATGAACCACTATATCGAATTATGCAAGGTGTTGGATTGGCAATGACATGGTATGTTAGCCACCTCGTTGAATAAAAATGTCAAAAATACAGCGTGTATTTAAAAACAAAGATATACGACGTTTAGTTGATAATTTTTTTTCATTATCTGCTTTAAAACTGATTAATCTTATTTTGCCATTGGTAACGTTACCCTATCTAATTAAAGTATTAGGGTTTCATTACTATGGTGCAATTGTACTTGCTATGTCGCTGATTATGTATTTTCAAGCAGTTACAGATTATGGTTTTAATCTCTCTGCAACAAGGGAAATTGCAAAACACAAACATAGTAAGAAGCAATTAAATTTTATTTATAGTAAGACTCTGTGGTCTAAGTTTACTTTGTTAATACTAAGCTTAGTGGTTTTAATTCCGATTATATGCTTTACTCCTCAATTTAGAGAAGATAGTCTCATTTTCTGTCTTATGTGCTTAACACTTATTGGGCATACTATGTTTCCAGAGTGGTTCTTTCGTGGCATAGAAAGAATGAGATATATTACAATTCTTGATTTGTCGGTAAAAATATCTTTTACGATAGGTGTGTTTTTATTTATTCATAAACCACAGGATTATTGGATATATCCAGTATTGTTTGGTTGTGGATATCTTCTAAGTGCATTGATTGCTTATTACATTATTTATAAACATTTTTCTATTCGGTTGCGATTGGTAAGAGTTGCACAAGTTAAGACAACCTTATATAAAGGTTTTCCTTTGTTTGTTAACCAATTTATGCCTAACTTTTATAATAACACGACAACCTTTCTCGTTGGTCTTCTACTAGGCAACTATGCAGCAGGTGTATTTGGCGCAATTCGACAAATTGTAAATTTACTTAATGTATTTAACTCTGTTGTTTCAACTGTTGTTTTTCCCTACTTGGTGAGAAATAAAGACAAGTTTTATATTTATAGTAAATATTATATTGGTTTTTTTGTGTTACTAGCAGTATGTGCCGCCTTCATTCACCCTTGGGTATTCCAATGGATTGGTATTACAGATAAGCAAGCATCAGTTGTGTTTTTAATCTTAATTTCTGGTGTAACGAGTGTTGTTGTTTACCATATTTATGCGACGAATTATTTAATAGCAAGAGGTTATGATAGGATCGTAATGAAGATTACAATTACAGTATCTATTCTTGGATTAATTGCATCATACCCACTAATTACAGCCTTTGGGCTCATTGGTGGTGCGGCCAATATTTTTTCTTGTCAATTTCTCTTAGCTACAACTGCATTTATTATGTTTAAGAAAATTGAAAACCAAAAAACTCAATATATTGGAATTTAAGAAAAGACTATGAAAAAAGTATATTTTGCAACTCTACCCAATGGTTATTTTGGCAGTGCTATAAACAGTTGGAATACTTTAGATGTAAAGCGTTTAGCAGCACCTTTTTTAACTCATAATTATGATGTGCAATATATTTCGATTACAGATATTCGGCATATGGAATTTAAACAGAATGATATCTTGATTTACACTTCTTTTGAACAAGAAGAAGTGCGAGCTTATTTGAAAGATGTTCTGTATTTTGTAAAGGATCAATGCTTACTTGCACCATCTTATGAAATATTGTTGGCTCATGAGAACAAGGGGTTTCAAGAGGCTGTAAGAAAGAAAAAAGGTATTGATCATTTATCTAGTGAATATTTATTTGATATTGATCAACTAGATATTGCATTTCCCTATGTATTTAAAACAGTAGGTGGTTCTGGAAGTAGCGGTGTCGAACTTGTTAAGAGTGAGAGTGATTTAGAACGTATTAAAAAAAAACAATTTGGGTTGAACACTAAGCGTAAGATAAAAAATATTATTCGACAGTATCAATTACCTAAAGAAAATTATCTTTTATATCGTTACTACTACAAGCCATTTAAACGATTTATCACACAGAATTTTATAGAAGACTTAACTTGTGATTACCGAGTATTGGTGATTGGTGAACGTTTTTATGCGATGCGTAGAGATGTAAGAGAAGGAGACTTTCGTGCTAGTGGTAGTAAGAAGTTTAACTACCATGATGTCCCTGCTATAGTTTTAGATTTTGCGAAAGAAATATTTACTAAGCTTGAAAACCCATATATTTCTATGGATTTAGCATTAAAGGATAATCATGTTTATCTGATTGAGTACCAAGGTACGAATTTTGGCTCAAGTGCGTTAAGAAAATCAGAGGGTTACTATATAGAAAATAATCAAGAATGGTGCTTTGTTGATGAAACCTCTCATCACGAAGATACCTTGGGGTATGGTCTTTTCACTTTCGTTGAGAAAAAGCATGTCTAAAAAAGTACTTCATATTATTATTGGTCTGAATGTAGGAGGGGCAGAACTGATGCTAAAGCGTTTGGTTCTGCATAGCCAACAAAAAGGTGAATATCAACATGAAGTTGTTTCTTTAACAGATTTGGGGGTTGTAGGGAAGACTCTCGTAGATCAGGGGATTCCTGTGTATACATTGGGGATGACATCTGTTTTTAAGCTTCCAGTAATATTTTTTAAACTCAAAAAACTGATACAGCAGGTTCGTCCCGATGTAGTGCAGACTTGGATGTACCATGCTGACTTTTTGGGAGGTTTGGCCGCTAAACAGGTTGGTATTGACAATATTATTTGGGGTATCCGCACAACAGATGTAACTCAAGGTGCATCTCGCATAACAGTCGTTTTACGAGGAATATGTGCTAAATTATCGTATCGTATTCCTAAAAAAATTGTTTGTGCTGCTCATGTGTCAAAAGATTTACATATTCAGGTTGGGTATGATGCTAGTAAAATGGTTGTGATACCGAATGGGTTTGAGTTAGACAAACTTGTGGCGACAGAAGAAGATAGAATGCAACTTAGACAAGAGTTAGGTCTATCAGATATAGATATTGTGATTGGTTCAGTTGGACGTTTTAATGAAGTCAAGAATCAAAAGTTATTTGTTGAGGTTGCTGCTTTATTAGTTAAAGATTTCCCCAATTTAAAGTTTATGATGGTTGGTCGTGATAATGACGAAAACAATGAAGTTTTAATGAAATGGCTGCAAGAAAATAATTTGGTAAAAAATTTTCGCTTGCTTAGTCAGAGAAGTGATATACCAAAATGCCTAAAAACAATGGATATTTTTTGTTTGCATTCTAAAACAGAAGGCTTTCCAAATGTTTTAGGAGAGGCTATGGCTATTGGTACTTTAGTTACGGCATTAGATGTTGGAGATTCTAAATATTTATTAAATAATGAAAAATTTATAGCACAAGATAAAATTGAAATTTTAAGTATATTAGAAGATATATTAAGTAGTATAAAAGATTTTTCAGAAGTTATAACTGAAAATAAGGAACGAATTTTGAAAGAATTTCCTTTATCTCGTATTGTAGTTTTATATGAAGAAATCTATTTAAAGGGAATGTGATGTATCAGTTTGATGCTTTTTCAAATATTATTTGGGCACCTATATTATTTTCTATATTTTTAATTTTATCTCTAAAGGTTTGTAATTACTTTAAGATAAATTACAAATTAAGTTTGTCTTTATACCTTTGGCATACTTTATTTTGTGTGGTATATATATGGTTTGCTTTAACTTTTGGGGCGGATTCAAATAAATATTATTATAATGCATTAAATTTTGATAACAGGGAGTTTAATTTTGGTACCTCTTTTATAATATATTTTACTTACTTTTTGTATAACTTTCTTGGTTTTTCTTATGTTGATCAATTTTTAATACATGGTTATATTGGTTATATTGGCTTATTAGCATTTGCAGGATCAATAAAGCAAGCAACATTATACAAAAGTAAAAATATTAAATTACTAGGTTGGGTAATTGTTTTTTTACCATCAATAAGTTTCTGGACTACTGCACTCGGAAAAGATGCTATTTCATTTATGGCATTAGGTTTAGCATTATGGTCTGCACTAGATTTTAAAAATCGCAAATTATTATTATTTTTTTCAATTTTTTCTATGTTTATGGTACGACCTCACATAGGTGCTGCACTAGCTATTGCATTTGCTTTTTCGATTATTTTCGACAAAAGAACCTCATTGTATATAAAAGTTTTTTTTGGAACTATATCACTTATTATTACAGCTTTTATTATTCCTATAATGGTAAATTATATTGGTTTGTCAGAAGCAGATGAGTTGTCCGATGTAGATGCATACGTAGATAAAAGACAGAATTCCAATTTAAGTGGGGGTAGTAGTTTAGATATAGCCTCAATGAGCTTGCCAATGCAAATGCTAAGCTATCTATTTAGACCTTTACCATTTGAAGCTCATACACTATTTGCACTAATTGCTTCATTGGACAATATTATTTTAATTTATTTATTAATTTTAGGGGTCGTTGCCTACTTAGAGAAATCTAAACCTTCAATTGAGTCAAATCGTATTTTTTTATGGGTATACTTTTTTATCTGTTTGATAATGTTAGCTACTACTACAGCGAATTTAGGTATTGCTATGAGACAAAAATGGATGTTTTTACCCTGCTTAATATTTTTATTATTAAGTGTTATTGGTGCTAAAAATAAAGAATTAGATAAGAGTTTAAAATAATGAAATTTTTAATTATTTCTAGTTTTCTCCCTTCAGTATTAAATTTCCGTGGAAAATTGCTTGAATCGATCCATAATCACGGCTATGAAATCCATATTATTGCACCCGATCTAACTTATTTTTTTGCCGAGCATGAAAAACTGTTAGAACTTGGTTATTTCGTACATGAAGTTTCCATGCAGCGTACAGGTGCTAATCCTGTAGCAGACTTAAAAACCTTAGGGACCATGTATACGCTTATAAAAAAAATCAAACCTGATTATGTTTTATCTTATACGATCAAGCCGGTGATCTATGGAACACTCGCTGCGTGGCTAGCAAAAGTACCGAATCGATATGCCTTAATTACAGGTTTGGGCTATGCATTTCAAAATGTAGAAACTCAGACTAAGCGTAGTGTTTTCCAGAAACTGGTTCATGGTTTATACCAGCAGGCATTGTCGCACAGTCATAAGGCATTTTTCCAAAATCCGGATGACTTAAAACTTTTTCAGGATTTAAAGCTTTTAAACACTCAAACGCCTACAGTAGTAGTGAACGGTTCGGGGGTCAATGTTGCCGACTTTAATGTATTGCCTTTGCCTCTAACTGCTGATCAAAAAATTAAAATTTCCTTCTTGCTGATTGCACGTTTACTGGTAGATAAAGGTGTTCGTGAATATGCCGAAGCAGCAAAAATCATAAAACATAAATATCCGCATGTAGAATTTAATCTGGTGGGCTGGATTGATGAAAATCCTTCGGCCATTGGTCAGCAAGAACTGGATCAATGGGTGGCCAGTAACACATTAAACTACTGGGGGAAACTATCCGATGTTCGCCCTGCAATTGCAGAAAGTTCGGTGTATGTGTTGCCGTCGTATCGTGAGGGTACACCCCGTACAGTTTTAGAAGCCATGGCAATGGGCAGGGCAATTATTACCACGGACGCACCAGGTTGTCGTGAAACTGTTACCGATGGCGATAACGGCTTTCTAGTTGAAGTAAAATCCGTGGAAAGTTTAGTAAAAGCAATGGAGAAACTGATTCTTCAGCCAGAGCTTATCGCTAAAATGGGAAGCCGCTCCCGAGAAATCGCACTTCATAAATACGATGTACATCAGGTAAACACACATATGATGCAAGAAATGGGTTTGATCTAAATGCTAAAACGCCTTCTCGATATTATCATCGCTTCCATCGCCCTGATCCTGCTTTCACCACTTTATGCCTTTGTTGCTTACAAAGTGAAAAAAAATCTGGGCTCTCCAGTCTTGTTTCGCCAGGTGCGTCCCGGGTTACATGGCAAGCCCTTTGAAATGATTAAATTTCGCAGCATGAAAGATGCTGTAGATGCTCAAGGCAACCCCTTACCAGACAGTGAGCGATTAACCCCCTTTGGCAAAATGCTGCGCTCCACCAGTCTGGATGAAATGCCGGAACTGTGGAACGTAATCAAAGGTGATATGAGTATTGTCGGCCCACGCCCATTGTTGATGGAATACCTGCCGCTTTACAGCCCTGAACAGGCCAAACGCCATGATGTAAGACCGGGCATGACGGGTCACGCGCAGGTCAATGGACGTAATGCCATTGGCTGGGAAGAAAAATTCAAGCTGGATACCTGGTACGTCGAAAATCAGTCCATCTGGCTCGACTTCAAAATCATGTTTAAAACGGTACATAAAGTTTTAGCAAAAGATGATATCAGTGCCGAGGGTGAAGCGACTATGACACGTTTTACTGGCTCACAACACAAGGACGAAACATAATGAAAGCTTTATATATTGGTGTTTACGGTGCAAGTGGTTTTGGTAAAGAAGTTATGCCATTGGTTCGCCAGCAATTTCCAACCTTAACCAAAGATAACTTTGTTTTTATCGATGATAGCCAAGCTGGCAATAGTTTAAATGGCTATGCTGTTCTAAGTTATCAGGATTTTCTCGCTACACCAAATACCCATAAGGCTGTAACCATTGCTATCGCGAATAGTCAAGTTCGTGAAAAACTGGTTCAGCGTTTAAATGAGGACCAGATACAGCATCTAGATGTTCATGCAGGCAATACAGTTATTCTAGATGAGGTGCATATTGGTGAAGGAAGTTTACTTTGTCCTTTTACTTGTCTGACATCCAATATCAAAATTGGAAAATTCTTTCATGCCAATATTTATAGCTATGTCGCTCATGACTGTGTCATCGGTGATTACGTCACCTTTGCTCCTGGGGTGAAATGCAATGGCAATATCCATATCGAAGACCATGCCTATATTGGTACAGGTGCCGTGATTAAACAGGGTACACCAGACCGCCCTCTGGTCATTGGTAAAGGTGCTGTAGTGGGCATGGGGGCAGTAGTTACAAAAAGTGTACCTCCTGGGGTTACTGTCATTGGAAACCCGGCGCGTATACTTGAAAAGAAATAATTTTTTTTAATTTTTTATTATCATTTAATTTTAGGTCGTACCATGCTAAATACTGCATTTGAACCATGGCCAAGCTTTACTCAAGAAGAAGCCAGTGCCGTCTCTCAAGTTTTGCTCTCCAATAAAGTCAATTACTGGACAGGCCAGGAATGCCGGGAATTTGAAAAAGAATTTGCACACTATACCGGCACCAAATATGCAATTGCTCTCGCCAATGGTACGGTCGCACTTGATCTGGCATTAAAAGCTTTAGGTATCGGACCGGGGGATGATGTGATTGTCACCTCACGCACTTTTCTGGCCTCTGCCAGTTCAATTGTCACAGCCGGTGCTAATCCTGTTTTTGCCGATGTCGAGCTGGATTCACAAAATATTTCCCGTGCTACGATTGAAGCTGTTTTAACACCAGATACCAAAGCAATTATCTGTGTGCATCTGGCGGGCTGGATGTGTGATATGGACCCTATCATGCAACTGGCTGCTGATAAAGGACTATATGTAATTGAAGACTGTGCGCAGGCACATGGTGCACAGTATAAAGGCCGGCCAGCCGGTTCCATCGGTCATATTGCGGCATGGTCATTCTGTCAGGATAAAATTATGTCCACAGGGGGTGAAGGCGGTATGGTCACTACCAATGATGAAGCGCTGTGGAAAAAAATGTGGTCTTATAAAGATCATGGCAAGAACTTTGACAGTATTTATCACAAGCAGCATCCACCAGGCTTTCGCTGGGTACATGATTCATTTGGAACTAACTGGCGCATGATGGAAATGCAGGCAGTCATTGGCCGGATCCAGTTAAAAAGAATGCCAGAATGGACCAGGAAGCGAACTGAACATGCTCAAAAAATTCTAGATACCTGTGCACAAAGTCAGTATTTTTCTGTACCGAATCTACCACCTGAGTTTGTACATGCTTACTATAAATGCTATGTACAGGTGAAGCCAGAAAACCTGCCAAAAGGCTGGGACCGTAACCGGATCATGCAGGAAATTAATACCCTGGGCGTTCCGTGTTTTAGTGGTTCATGCTCAGAAGTGTATCTTGAACATGCATTTGATCATACACCATGGCGACCGGCTGAGCGTCTTCCACAAGCAAAGCAGTTGGGCGAGACCAGCTTAATGTTTTTAGTGCATCCGACTTTAAGCACTGAAAATTTAGTTAAAACAGTTGAAGTGATTCAAAAAGTCATAAAAATGATGAATACCTGATCGTTGTTGAAGCTAATATAAAATTAACGCACATGTTGGCTCTTTTTTGTTTTCATATTTCATGTTTATTGTAGTACTCGGGTAAAAAATATTTATTTATCAAAAGCAAAGGCGTATAAAGATTTGCATTTGATGAAATAATTCATACTAGAAGATCATCGTGAAACAACTTATTTTTAAACTTGCATCAGCTCCCCGACTTATTAAACAGGGTTTTCTAGTCTTACTGGATCTAATTGTCTTTCCGGTACTCCTGTGGCTCTGTTATGCCATTCGCCAATTTGACTTGAGTGTTGAGGTAGTACCTGGCCTAGATCATGGCGCTTTCTTGGTAAGCATTATTGGAGTCATCTGTCTGGCAATCTGCGGTATTTACCGTTTTATTGTACGTACCTTCAATGAATTTTTTATGGTCAAGCTGGCACTTGCCATGCTGTTAATGATTGGCACACTTTATGCCTTGGCCTATTTTTCTCCTGCTTTTATCCCGATGTCTATTCCTTTTATGTTCGGCTTTATGATGTTTGGCTGGGTATGGTTTAGCCGGGCAATCATCCGTTTTGTCATTAAAGGTGCTTTACAATCTGGTTTGGGACGTAAACGTATTGCGATTTATGGAGCTGGTTATGCCGGCCAGCAGATTGCCGCAGCATTATTTCGTTCAGATGAACACTTACCTGTATTTTTTATAGATGATAAAGCAAACTTGCAGGGTCATATTGTTGGAGGCCTGTGTGTCTATTCTATTCAAAAGGCACTTGAGCTTCTTAAAAAATATCATATAGAAGAGATTTTAATTGCTATTCCTTCGGCTAGCCGGGTCCGTAAAAGCGAAATTATTAAACAGCTGGAACCGGCACGGCTTAAAATTACCGAGCTTCCAGGCCTGACTAAGCTGGTAGATGGTGATATTAAAATCGCCGATATCCGTGAAGTAGATATTATTGACCTGCTTGGCCGCGATCCTGTGCCGCCAATTGATCACCTTCTGGCTAAAAACATTCATAATAAGGTAGTTATGGTGACTGGGGCAGGTGGGTCAATCGGCTCGGAATTATGCCGCCAGATTATTAAAAACCAGCCTTTACGTCTGGTAATTTATGAATTAACCGAGTTTGCCCTGTACAGTATTGATAAAGAACTGCGACTGGCGACCCAATGCGAGATTATTCCAATTCTAGGGACCGTGCTCGACCAGCAGAAATTGGAACGGGTAATTGAACAGTACGCAGTACAGACGGTTTACCATGCTGCAGCCTATAAACATGTGCCACTGGTCGAATGTAACCCGATTGCCGGTCTTAAAAATAATGCGATTGGTACGGCCAATAGTCTGAATGCTGCCATTAAAAAGGCTGTAGAAACCTTTGTACTGATCTCAACCGACAAGGCAGTCCGCCCGACAAATGTAATGGGGGCATCCAAGCGCATGGCAGAGCTATACTGTCAGGCAATGGCAGAAGAACAGACCCAGACCCAGATCAGTATCGTGCGCTTCGGTAATGTATTGGGCTCATCTGGTTCAGTAGTACCTCTGTTTAAACAGCAGATTGCTAAAGGTGGTCCGATTACTGTGACCCATCCTGAGGTTACCCGTTATTTTATGACTATTCCTGAGGCTTCACAGCTGGTAATTCAGGCCGGGGCACTCGGTACAGGTGGCGATGTATTTTTACTTGATATGGGGGAGCCGGTACGGATCCAGGATCTGGCACGGCAGATGGTATCTTTAAGTGGTTTAACAGTTCGTGAACAAGATACAACCGAAGGCGATATAGAGATTCGCTATAGTGGTCTGCGCCCAGGTGAAAAATTATATGAAGAATTGCTGATTGATCATGACAATACACAAATTACAGAACATAGCCGTATTTTAAGGTCATTTGAAAAACACTATACCTTTAGCGAGCTGTTACCTGTATTTGAACGTATTAATAACATGACAGCTATTCAGACTGATATTGACTGGGCACTTGGCCAGCTTGAATATTATGTTGATGGTTATAAACGCAGTGGACTTGTTTCAGTAAACTAAACTTTGGAAATAATATGCAGATTAAAAAAGCGATTCTTCCGGTAGCGGGACTGGGAACCCGCTTTTTACCCGCCAGTAAGTCTATTCCTAAAGAAATGGTAACTGTTGTTGACCGCCCGGCGATTGAATATGTGGTACGTGAAGCAGTAGAGGCTGGAATTGAAGAAATTATTCTGGTAACCCATGCGTCTAAGGGAGCTATTGAAAATTACTTTGACCGTAATTTTGAGCTCGAAACCACGTTAGAACAAAAAAAGAAGTTTGACCTGCTAAAAGAAATTACTGAAATTATTCCTTCTCATATTAGTGTTATTAGTGTACGCCAGCCACAGCCACTCGGGCTGGGTCATGCTGTGCTCTGTGCCAAAGCAGTAGTAGGGAATGAACCTTTTGCTGTTCTGTTACCTGATGTTCTGGTGAAAAATGAGAAAGGTATAAATGATCTGGCACAAATGATGCAGCGTTATGAGACTGCACAGGCTGCCCAGATCATGGTAGAGGCCGTACCGGATGAGCTGGTGGATCAGTACGGTATTGTTGAGGTCTCTCTTCTACCTGAAGCAGGGCAAAGTATAGCCATGCAGGGAATTGTTGAAAAACCTGCAGTTGGTACAGCGCCCTCTAATCTATCCGTGATTGGCCGCTATATTTTACCGGCAGAGATTATGCAGCTGCTTGAGCAGACGCCCAAGGGTGCCGGTAATGAAATTCAGTTAACGGATGCGATTGCGCTTCTACAGCAGAAACAGGCAGTAGAAGCTTACCGGATGCAGGGACAGACTTTTGATTGTGGTAGCAAGTTGGGTTACCTCAAGGCAGTGTTACATTATGGGGTTAATCATCCGCAGCTGGGTACAGACTTTAAGGCATTAATTCAGGAACTTAATTTTTAAAGCAGGAGGCACTATGAAAATTGCGGTATTTGGCGCAACCTTACAAGCCGCGGTAATGAGTGCTTTATGGGCAGAGACAGGCCACCAGGTCTACTGGTGTCAGGGACTCGAAGAAACCTGTGCACCAGGTCTTACCCTAGATACCCAGCTACTTGAGCTTCTGAGCCGGCAAAAACACTTGGGGAATTTAAAAGAGACCAGTTTAAGCAGTTTAAAAGAAGATATTGATGTCTATTTTTTTGGTTTTAATCCCTCCTGTTTTCAGGAAGCCTTAGATATTGTCCAGCATTTAAGCCGTCAACCCATTATCCACCCGAAATTAATGATCAATGGTTCTACTTTTGGTTTGAAGGGTACAGCTTCACTACAGAAAATTCTGGCTAAAGATGCCTGGGTTTACTTGCCTGACATGATTCAGGAGGGCAAGTCGGCCGAGAGTTTTACTCACTCACGTGAAGTCGTAATTGGTATTGATGAAAAATATTATGATTTTGCCCAAACCCAGACCCGTGAGCTGCTGAGACCATTTTTTCCGTTGAGCCAGCAGTATCTGTTCATGCCCATACTGGATGCAGAATTTACCAAGCTGAGTATTTCTGGCATGCTCGCCACCCGCATCAGCTATATGAATGACTTGGCCCAGGTCGCAGAAAAATTGCATATTGATATTGAAAATGTACGTTTGGGCCTAGGTGCTGACAGCCGGATTGGTTCAAGCTATTTACAACCGGGAGTCGGATTCGGGGGCGATAATTTCTCCAGGGATATTCTGACCCTGTCAGAAACTATGTCGAGTAGTGGTACCAACAGTCGCCTTTTACAGCAGGTCTGGGAGATTAACGAGCAGCAGAAGGAAATACTTTTCCGTAAATTATGGAATTATTACTGCTGTGACTTGCAAGGTAAAACGGTTGCAATCTGGGGTGCGGCTTTTAAGGAAAATACCAGCAGTACCATTAATTCTCCAGTGCATACCATGCTGGAAGCCTTATGGGCGCAGCAGGTCACTGTAAAACTGCATGACCCGGCTGCTCTACCAGATCTGGAAAACTATTATGGTAAGCGTGAAGACCTGATTCTCTGCCGTAATCCTTATGAAGCAGTACAGGATGCTCACGCCCTATGTCTGATGACAGCGTGGAAAGCCTACTGGAGTCCAGACTATTCCCGTTTAAAACAGTTAATGGCACATCCTATGATTCTGGATGGCCGTAATATTTATGACCCAGCTTATGTCAGAGCCCAAGGTTTTGCCTATGAAGGAGTGGGGCGCATATGAACCAGAATATACAACAGACATCAGAGTTTCCCAAAAATATGCCGGCCTATCAGAAGCTGGAACAGTTGGCTGAGGCACTCAAAGCCCAGCATTTAAATGATCTATTTAAGAATGAACCAGACCGCTTCAATGATTATTCTATTCATATTGAACAGTTGACCTTTGATTATAGCAAGCATCGGGTAAATCAGGATGTCATAGGACAGCTGGTAGCATTGGCTGAACAGCAGAAGTTACCAGAATGGATTCATGCATTATTTTCTGAGCAGGAAATTAATTACACCGAGCAGCGTGCAGCTATGCACTGGGCCTTGCGGTTGCCTGAAAATGAAGTAAAACATGCTGATCTGGCAGCACAGGTCCATGAACAGTTACAACGTATGTATGGGTTGGTCGAGAAAATCCATGCTGGACAGTTCCGCGGCGCGACTGGTGAAGTAATACGGGATGTTGTAAATATTGGAGTAGGTGGATCAGATCTTGGTCCTCTGATGACCACTTATGCATTAGGTGATTTCAAGGTTCAGAGCCGCAGATCTCTGGGGGTCCACTTTGTTTCCACAATTGATGGTAGTCAGCTATCAGATCTGCTGCATCAGTTACGTCCTGAAACCACCCTCTTTATTATTTCATCAAAATCTTTTAGTACCATCGATACCCTGTCAAATGCCCAGACTGCACGGCAATGGCTAGAAAAAGAACTCGGCCAGCATCCCCATATTTTAAAAAGTCATTTTATTGGAGTCTCTACCAAGCCTGAAAAAATGACAGAATGGGGAATCGTACCTGAAAACCAGTTACTGTTATGGGAATGGGTCGGTGGACGCTATTCACTCTGGTCCTGTATTGGTCTACCGATTGCCCTAACCATTGGAATTGAAGGCTTCAAACAATTTTTGGGCGGTGCTTACACAGTAGACCGGCATTTTCAGGAAGCTCCATTACATAAAAACATCCCCGTACTGATGGCTTTACTCGGGGTATGGAACAGTAATTTTCTGGAAATACAGACCCATGCCATTTTGCCTTACGATGGCCGCCTGAAATATTTTGCCTCTTATTTGCAGCAGCTGGAAATGGAGTCAAATGGCAAATCTGTACAGCGCAATAGCGAACGGGTAAATTATAATACCTGTCCTATTATCTGGGGTGAGGTAGGCCCAAATGCACAACATGCGTTTTACCAGTTGCTGCATCAGGGAACACAAGCGGTAAGTTGTGATTTTATTGCTCCAGTCAAGCGTTATAATGCTAATCAGTTTACCTATATCCAGAATGCTGAAGCCTTGGTAGAACAGCATCACCTCGCTCTGTCTAACTGTCTGGCGCAGTCGCGTTTACTGGCATTTGGCAATGCAGCCCTGAATCAGGAAGAGTCCGCACAATTGCCGATCTATAAGCAGTATGAAGGTAATCAGCCAAGCAGTACCCTGCTGTTACAAGAACTTAATCCATTTAGTCTGGGAATGCTGATCGCACTTTATGAACATAAAGTTTTTGTACAGTCAGTTATCTGGAATATTAACCCATTCGATCAATGGGGAGTGGAAAAGGGTAAGCAGATTGCGAATGAACTGCTCCCCATACTGAATCGTCAGCAGGAAAATATTTCTCAGCTGGATGCTTCTACCCAAGGTTTAATTAAAGTGTTATTAGGTCAATATTATGGCTAAAGTTTTAGTCACAGGTGGAGCCGGCTATATTGGCTCGCATACCTGTGTAGAGTTACTCCAAGCCGGACATGAAGTAATTGTGCTTGATAATTTAAGTAACAGTTCAGAAGAGGCTTTGCATCGAGTACAACAGCTCACACAAAAGTCACTGGTTTTTATTCAGGGTGACATACGAGACCATCAGGTGCTTGACCAGATATTTGATGAATATAAAATTGATGCCGTTATTCATTTTGCTGGGCTGAAAGCAGTTGGGGAAAGCCAGCAGGTGCCGCTGGTGTATTTTGATAACAATATTGCAGGCAGTATAGCTCTGGTTCAGGCGATGCAGAAAGCTCAGGTATATCGGCTGGTATTTAGCTCGTCTGCTACAGTCTATGACGAAGCCAATATCTCTCCTTTAAAAGAAGAAATGCCAACAGGTATGCCAAGCAATAACTATGGCTACACCAAGCTAATGGTTGAGCAGATCTTAGAGAAACTTTCTATAGCGGATGAGCGGTGGTCTATTGCGTTATTAAGATATTTTAACCCGGTTGGGGCCCATCAAAGTGGTCAGATTGGTGAGGATCCACAAGGTATTCCAAACAATTTAATGCCGTATATTACCCAGGTAGCAGTGGGTCGCCGTGAAAAATTGTCAATCTATGGAAGTGATTATGACACGGTAGATGGAACGGGTATCCGTGATTATATACATGTGGTTGACTTGGCAAATGCCCATTTATGTGCCTTAAATAACCGTTTAAATTCACAGGGATGTCGTGCCTGGAATATCGGTACTGGTCAAGGATCTTCGGTATTACAGGTAAAAAATGCATTTGAAGCAGTGAATCAAGTCAAGATTCCATTTGAGTTTGTTCCTCGCCGTACAGGTGATGTTGCAATATCCTTTGCAGATAATTCGCGTGCAATGGCTGAATTGGGCTGGCAGCCACGATATACCTTGGAAGATATGTTAAAAGATAGCTGGAAATGGCAGCAGCAAAATCCGCAAGGTTATCATTCCTGAAAAGAAAAAACGGAGTCAATACTCCGTTTTTTATAATTTTTTATATTAACTTCCCTGAATAAGTGCGGTCAGTTCATCAATATAGTGCAGCATCGGTCGCGCAGTCCGTTCAGCCTGGATTTCAATATTCAGGCGTAGCAAAGGTTCAGTATTTGAAGCACGAACATTGAAACGCCATTCTCCAAAGTTCAGGCTGATCCCGTCAGTCTTATCAATTTGCGGTTGTTGTGATTGATAATGTGCCAAGATATTCTCAATTGTCTTTTGAGTATCTTCAACCTTAAAATTGATCTCACCACTACAAGGGAATTTTTCAATCATACGCTCAACCAGGCTCGATAGTGTTTGGCCGGTTTCTGACAGCAGGGCAATAATGAGTAACCATGGAATCATTCCACTATCACAGTAGGCAAAATCACGAAAATAATGGTGAGCACTCATTTCGCCGCCATACACAGCATTGTGTTCCCGCATAACATCTTTAATAAAAGCATGACCTGACTTGGACTGGACTGCAACACCATGGTACTGCTCGACAATATCTAGGGTATTCCATACCAGACGCGGATCATGCACAATTTTTTCACCCGACTGTTTAATCAAAAATGCCTGTGCCAGCAATCCGACAATATAATATCCTTCAATAAACTGCCCTTTTTCATCAAACAGGAAGCAGCGGTCAAAGTCGCCATCCCAAGCAATACCTAGGTCTGCCTGATGTTGCAGTACCGCTTGGCGGGTAACATCACGGTTTTCAACCAGAATCGGATTGGGAATACCATTCGGAAAATGCCCATTGGCCTCATGATGAATTTTAATAAACTCTACCGGTATATCTAAGGTCCGGAATTTAGTCTCAATAGCATCAATTACATGTCCGGCCGCACCATTTCCGGCATTAACGACCAGTTTAAGCAGGCGAATCTTGCCAGGTTCGATATAATTCATCAGGTGTTCAACAAACTCTGGCAGAATATTATAAGACTGGGTAGTTCCTGGTTTTTGTATCTGTGTAAAGTTTTCACTCTCAGCTAAAGCCTGAATATCTTTTAAACCCGTATCTGCACTGATGGGGCGTGCATTTTCACGGACCAGTTTCATACCGTTATAATCCATCGGATTATGACTGGCAGTAATCTCGATTCCACCTTGTACATTTAGATGAAAAGCCCCAAAGTAAACTTCTTCGGTTCCAGTCATACCCAGATCCAGTACATTAACGCCGGCATCATTTAAGCCGCGAATAGTGGCCTGTTTTAGAGACTCACTGCTAAGACGAATATCACACCCCACCACCACAGTCTGAGGCTGATAAATCTGTCCATAGGCACGGCCAATTTTATAAGCAATCTCTTCATTCAGCTCTGTTCCGAGCTTGCCACGGATGTCATAAGCTTTAAAGCAGGTAAGTACAGTCATGAGTGATGATCAATTTTTATAAAGATGGATCTTATTATAGACCTTCGAAAAGTTATTCTAAGTATCAATCACTTACGCTTACAAAAAATAAAGAACATAAAAGTAAATTAAACTTGAATATATAACCTGTCTTTAGCAGTTAAATAAAAAAAGCATTATATAAAAATTAAAGATCTTACTTATCCATAATTCGGATAGGTTAACCTGCTGCAGCTATATTCTTATTATCCGGTAAGTCTTTATATATTTATTATAGGGCCAGTGAACATTACTCATTTTACCAGTAGCACGGCTTCCTTGGCTAAAATGTTCTTATGACTGGTATGATTCTATACCCACAAATATATGACTTTATTAACAATACGATTTTAAGGATAGCTTATTTTTAAACTTATAAATTTTGCTTTAGCTTTTTGATTTTAACTCAAAAACAATATATTCGATTAGCATTAAAAAAGCCCCAAGTTCAACTTGAGGCTTTTTAGAATCTGGAGCGGGAAACGAGACTCGAACTCGCGACCCCAACCTTGGCAAGGTTGTGCTCTACCAACTGAGCTATTCCCGCATATTGAGCAGTTTTTATAAAAACTTGAACTAAAAAATCTGGAGCGGGAAACGAGACTCGAACTCGCGACCCCAACCTTGGCAAGGTTGTGCTCTACCAACTGAGCTATTCCCGCGTGCCGCTTATAATACATTATGGAAGATACCGGTCAACATTTTTCTACAGAATATTGAACTGATTGCATAAAATAAAATCATTTTAAGCTATTTAAATTCAACTTTTATCATCTTTTAGCCTGCTTGCCTTGTCATTCAGCACAAGGTAGTTGGTTTTATATCGAGGTATAACTATAAAAAGATGTAAAACATAAAGATTTTACTAAGGTAAGCTGGCTGAGGAACACGTATACTTCAATTCCACTCCAATAATCACTCAGAGGACTAGTTATGAGCCTAGAACAGCAACTAATTGAAAGATTACAGACTTTGTCACCTACTCATCTTGAGGTAGTTAATGAATCTTCAAGTCATGGCGGTTATTTCCCGGGTAAAGAAACACACTTTAAAGTTATTATTGTCAGTGAGTCTTTTATTGGCCTACGATTGGTACAGCGTCATCAGAAAATTTATGCTCTGACGGCAGATTTGATGAGTCCTGGTAATATCCATGCCTTGGCTATTCATGCTTATTTACCGACTGAATGGCCGGGGATTGCACCTGCAAGTCCTGAATGCGCCCATGCACCTAAAGTTTAACAAGAGTATAAATTATACATGGATACTCATCTGTTCTTAAAAATTATACATATGAGCAGTGCCACACTAGCTCTAATTGTTTTTGTGCTGCGTGGCCTGACCCTATTTATCGGAACACAGGGCAACCAGCCAAACCCCATCGGACGTAAGATACTGGTCGCACTACAGCACTTATCCTTTAGCCTGATCATTTTAACAGGTATTATTTTATTAGTGATGAATCAGTTTATGGTACAGCCTTGGTTTTATGCCAAGATTATTCTGTTTATCGTTCTGTTTTCCTCGCTCATGAAGGCTTTTCGCAAGGACGATTCTATGTTATTAGTACAGCGTCGAGCCGGTTTGGCCATTGGTTTATTTGCTTTTATTGCCATTATTTTACTCGTGACCATTAAGCCAAACTTTTAGCACGTCATATACAGCTTGAGCAGCGGTGTGGTTAATTTATAGACCGGTTAAAGGAGCTCATTTCAGAGATTTTCTTTGTAATTAAATCAGCACGTATATATGCCATCCCATCTCATCACGAATTTCTTACTGAATATGATTTGACCTGGTTGGTAGACAGATTGTTTAATAAAGAGACAAGCTTTGAGTCCGGAATTCTCAATGAAAAGAATCTATTTATCTGTGGCTGCTGTATCGGCTTTGTTATTAAGTGCCTGTGCAACCCCTGTAAAACCCAGCTATGTTTCTCCCACTCAATATCAGGCATTAAACTGCCAGCAATTGCAGAGTGAATATAACCGTATTCAACAATATCTCGATCAGGGCGTAACACCTGCTACACGTACAGGTGTAGGTTTAGGTGTAGGAATTGGAGGTGGTTGGGGCAGCCGTGGCGGCTGGGGAATCGGGCCATCTGTTTCGGTAAATATGGGGGAGTCCTCAAATACAAAGCGGACTGAAACCGCACGTCTTTTGGGTGAACAAGAAGCTATTGCACAAGCTGCCCAGTTTAAAAACTGTCCGATCCGGCTGGTTAAACGTGCTACCACCTAAGCTAAAATATTTATATAACTCTGCTTTTTAGTATGGGTATTTGAGAAAAAGGTTATAACTGACTGTGCCTCTATGGCTGCTATAAATTATCGGCCATATATTAAATTTAGGGTCTCGCTATTTCGAAGCAGAAAGCGATAGATCCTCAATATTATGATCGGTCATAATTTAGATATTATTTATCCAGCTCAGGTTCTTGTTATAGAGTTGTCTATCTTCTAAAGATGTATGGCGGATATTGTACTATAGAACCGTTATAATTTTTTTTGAATACCTTGTTAATGTTAATTTTCTGAATTAAAGCAGATGTATTCTTGAAATTAATATAGCCGATCATTTTAAAAGATCGGCTATATTTATACGGTATAAATGATGATAAAAAAGTTGTAATAGCACTTAACTTTTTTCAGCCACTGTTCGTCTATTTATAATTTTTTGCCGGATAAAACCAATAATACCAGGCAGAATACTTAAAATAATAATACCGAAAATCAGATGGGTAAAATTATCTTTAACAATAGGCATGTTACCGAACAGATAACCTAATGCAATAAAAGATCCAACCCAGCAAAAGGCCCCAACAATATTATAACTTAGAAAATATTTATAGTTCATGCTACCGGCCCCTGCTACAAAGGGTGCAAAAGTCCGGGCAAAAGGAATAAAACGCGCAAATATTACAGTTTTACCGCCATGCCGCTCGAAGAAACGCTGGGTTTTAAACAGATGTTCTTTATTGATAAAACGCGAGTTGATTTCAAAGACTTTGGGGCCCACCAACCGACCAATATGATAATTAAGTGTATCGCCCAGTACAGCAGCAATAAATAACAAGATACCCAGCACCCATGGATCCATCATGCCGGTAGAAGCAGCAATTGCACCGGCTGCAAATAACAGGCTATCTCCGGGTAGGAAGGGCATGACGACCAGACCTGTTTCGACAAAAATAATCAGGAATAAAATTGCATAAATCCATATGCCATAATCGCGGACAAATTCGAGTAAATGCTGGTCAACGTGTAAGATAAAATCGAGGAGTTCCATGGGGAAAAAACAAGCATACGGGGTGACCAAATCCTAGCAGTGCCTATGCTGAAAGTCAGCAGCAAAATATAAAAAAATACATTTATATAGGGAGTTCAAAAATATCAATAAACTCTTGAGGAAAGAGAAGAGTCATTCAATATAAATCCTTGAAAAACAGATTAAGGACTATTTTCTGTTTTTTCCGCTATGAAAAAAGCCCATCATCAAAAAATTTTAAAAAATTGATATGTCTGAATAATGTGCTTAATACATCAAAAAATGCTAGAATAGCGCGCTTACTTCGATTGCCTTTCATAGTTGTTTGTCATGACTACCAATACCCAAATTACTGAAGACCGTATTCTGATTCTGGATTTCGGTTCTCAATATAGCCAGCTCATTGCACGCCGTGTTCGTGAAGCAGGCGTATATTCTGAAATGTATGCTTATGACATGTCTGAAGAAGACATTCGTGCTTTTAACCCGAACGGAATTATTCTATCTGGTGGTCCTGAAAGTGTCCACGTAGAAGGTAGTCCGCGTGCACCACAACTGGTTTTTGAGCTAGGGGTGCCGGTATTGGGAATCTGCTATGGTCTACAAACCATGTGCGAACAGCTGGGTGGCAAGGTAGAGCCTGGTGTGGTGCATGAATTCGGTTATGCCGAAGTAGATATTCTGATTCGCGATGGCCTGATCGGACAGCTGCAAGACCGTGAAAACCAGCTGCATGTCTGGATGAGCCATGGTGACAAAGTGAGTCAGCTACCAGCCGGTTTTAGCGTGACTGCCAGTACGCCAAGCTGTCCAATTGCTATGGTTTCTGATGAAGAACGCCGCTTCTATGGCATCCAGTTTCATCCAGAAGTAACACATACCTCTAAAGGTGCAGAGTTACTTTCCAATTTTGTACATCAGATCTGTGGCTGTCGTGGTCTATGGACTCCAGAACATATTATCGATTTGCGTGTAGAACAGTTACGTGAACAGATTGGTAATGAAAAAGTATTGCTGGGACTTTCAGGTGGCGTAGATTCATCTGTTGTAGCAGCATTGTTGCATAAAGCGATTGGAGACCAGCTAACTTGCGTATTTGTCGACAATGGCCTTTTACGTCTGAATGAAGGCGATCAGGTTATGCAAATGTTTGCGCAGAATATGGGAATCCGTGTAATCCGTGCTGCTGCTGAAGAGCGCTTCCTTGGCGCATTGGCAGGCGAAGTTGATCCAGAGAAAAAACGTAAAATTATCGGCCGCGAGTTTATTGAAGTTTTTGCTGAAGAAGCACGTAAGCTCGACGGTGTAAAATTCCTGGCACAAGGTACGATTTATCCAGATGTGATTGAATCTGCTGCCAGCAAACAGGGCAAGGCCCATGTGATTAAATCGCATCATAATGTAGGCGGTTTACCAGATGACCTGGCTTTTGAACTGGTTGAACCGTTACGTGACCTGTTTAAGGATGAAGTACGTAAACTGGGTACGACCTTAGGCTTGCCACATAGCATGATCTATCGTCATCCATTCCCGGGCCCGGGCCTTGGTGTGCGTATTCTGGGTGAAGTGAAAAAGGAATATGCTGATATTCTGCGTCTTGCTGATGATATTTTCATGCAGGAATTACGTGCCAGTGGCTGGTATGACAAGACTGCCCAAGCATTTGCTGTATTCCAGCCTGTCAAATCTGTGGGTGTAGTAGGGGATGGCCGTCGTTATGCATGGGTGATTGCACTGCGTGCTGTGGAGACAGTTGACTTTATGACAGCACGTTTCGCTCATTTGCCTTATGACCTGGTAGACCGTATATCTACCCGTATCATGAATGAAATTAAAGATGTATCACGTGTGGTATATGATGTGTCATCTAAACCACCTGCTACGATTGAATGGGAATAAACAGGCTATTTACAGGTTGAAGCATTTTATTAGGGTTTTCTATGAATCAGTTTTAAAATGCTCTAGTTAGCTGGCTTAAAATATCCCTTATTAAAAAGGACGCTTTTGCGTCCTTTTTTATGCAGAAAATTTACGTTATAACCGAATCAGATCAAGCAGATTTTATATAAAACATGATAAGAGTATAAAGATGAATAAATCAGGGACCAGAACTATAGAGCCGGCAGAGCATATACTGCCGCATGCAACTCAATTACAGGAAATACCTACCCGTACCGCTGAAATTGGACAGGGCACTGTAATTCAGCGGGCTCTGCCCAGCCGTTATAAACGTATGATTGGTGCATGGTGTTTCCTGGATCATGCGGGACCAGCCACATTTAAACCGGGGCAGGGCATGAAGGTGGGACCGCATCCTCATATCGGACTGCAAACTTTTACCTGGATGATTGAAGGAACGGTAATGCACCGGGACAGTATCGGCTCTGAACAGCTCATTGAGCCGGGACAAGTCAATCTGATGACAGCAGGATATGGAATTACCCATACCGAAGTTTCTCCTGAGTCAGAAACCAGGATGCATGCTGCTCAGCTCTGGATTGCCTTA
Organism: Acinetobacter sp. UBA6571; assembly: GCF_002434085.1. Taxonomy (NCBI): domain Bacteria; kingdom Pseudomonadati; phylum Pseudomonadota; class Gammaproteobacteria; order Moraxellales; family Moraxellaceae; genus Acinetobacter; species Acinetobacter sp. UBA6571. The sequence continues at coordinate 110,694 of NZ_DJJJ01000031.1, forward strand.
CCTGATGAGCAGCGCAACATGTTACCTAAATTTGAACATTATCCTCAGTTGCCAGTTGTCGAAAAGGATCAGCTACAATGTACTGTACTGGTCGGTGAATTTCTAGGACAGTCTTCTCCGGTACAGGTTTATAGTCCGTTGCTCGGTGTTGATTTAAAAGCTAGAGAAGATAGTCGGCAGGTTTTTACTTTAAATCCACAATTTGAATATGGTTTTCTTGTTCTGGAAGGCAATGCACAAGTGAACGGCCATGAATTACATAAACAAAATATGCTGGTATTGCCCCCTGGTCTGGAAGAGATTGAACTTGAATTAAATAAAGATGCCCGTCTTTTATTGATAGGCGGCGCACCATTTGAAACGCCAATAGTCCTGTGGTGGAATCTGGTTGCACGAACTTCTGAAGAAATAAGACAGGCGCGTGAGCAATGGGAGAAACATGATCACCGTTTTGGAAACGTTGAGGGTCATGCTGGACCGCGACTTGAAGCGCCTCCTGTTCCCGGACAAATGCGTCCTGCCAAATAAGTCCCCTAATGACTGGTAATAGTATATAAAATAATAGGCTAACTGCTGTTGTTTTGATAATTTAATTTTTATAAACACAATAAACTCAGGAATAAAACCATGCTAACTCTACACCATCTGGAACAATCCCGTTCGTTCCGTATTCTTTGGGCTCTAGAAGAGTTAGGTCTAGATTATCAGATTGAATTTTATCGCCGTCAGCCAGATTATACCGGCCCAGATAGTTTAAAGGCCATTCATCCATTGGGTAAAGCCCCTATCTTAACAGATGACGGTCATGTACTGGCTGAGTCTGGTGCAATCCTGGAATACCTGCAAAGCCAGTATGATCAAGAATCACATTTTAAGCCAACCGATCCTGCTGCTCTGCGTGATTATATTTACTGGATGCATTATGCCGAAGGTTCACTGATGCCTTTACTGGTGTTTCAACTGGTGATTTCAAAAGTAGGAGAGCGGGTCCCTTTTCTGATTCGTCCGCTTGCCAATAAGATTACGGATGGTATCCGGGCCGGATTTGTTCAGCCACGCTTGAAAGATCATATTGCTTTTCTAGAGCAGTATCTGGGCCAGCATGAGTATGTCGCGGGCCAATTCAGTTTTGCCGATATCCAGATGAGTTTTCCGCTTGAAGCGATGGCAACACGTCTACAAGGACATTATCCCAATATACAGAAATATTTAGCCCGAATTCATGTGCGTCCCGCTTATCAGCAGGCTAAGGCACGGGACCCGGAACAGGCTCAAGTATAACGGTATTTATTATTTATCAGGTATAAATAAAAAAGGATGCGGCCGCATCCTTTTCTATTTTTTCAGGTCTAACGTTTTACCACAATTGAATCAATACCACTATGTTGTAAAGTCTGCTGTGCAATGACAGCAGCTTCCTGTGAGTCATACGGCCCAGAAATGACCCGATACCAGGTTTGGCCATTTTCAGTGGTTTTGATGACATCAGCAGAAAGACCATTCAGGATAATTTCAGCACGGCGTGCATCAGCACTGTCAGGATCTGGAAAACTGCGTACCTGTAAAATAAACGATGGCTGACGTGGTACAGGCGCTTCAGTCACATCTAGGCTACCATCTGCTGGTACTGCATCTGCCGGCGTGGCAGGTTGTACTGGTTCAGGTGCTTCTACGATTACTACAGGTGCAGTATCTTTAGTGGTCTCAGGAATAGCCTGTTCAGGGATTGGTGTAACCTGCTGTTGTGGCAGCAAGTCATAGAAACGGTAATCCTTGTTGGTTTCTTCCTGGTAGTGCTCGGAGGTAATCTGGTTTTTCGGTTTAACCGGTTCCCACGGTTTCCAGAGCATCAATATAACTGCCAGGCAGAGTACAGCCAGTATAGCGACCAGCGTCCCCAACCATTTCGGAATCAGGGGCTGCTTTGGCTTGGTTGACCGTTCAGATACACCGCGTTGCGTTTTTCCAAACACGTGGAAACCTCTCTTGTTATTTTACATGGTAGTCGGTGCAGACACACCGAGCAGTTCCAGGCCATTACGAAGTACTTGCTGAACATTTACAGAAAGTAGTAGACGGGCCTGAGTCAGTTCAGCATCATTACCAAGTACTTTGTGTTCATTATACCAACCGTGGAAAAGCGCTGCCAATTCCTTCAGGTAGTTACCGACCTGATGCGGCTCATAAACATTGGCTGCACGAATCACAATATCCGGGTAAGCCGCCAGCTTGGCCAGCAGTTCAGTTTCTGCATCAAGTTCCAGGCGCGGTGCATGGCTACGTGCTGTAGAGACATTCAAAACAATACCATTACTCGCGGCTTTTTCTAGCATACGGCAGATACGTGCATGCGCATACTGGATATAATATACGGCATTATCTTTACTTTGCGAGACTGCGAGGTCAAGGTCAAAGTCAATATGCTGTTCAGATTTACGCATTACATAATAAAAACGCGCTGCGTCATTGCCAACTTCTTTACGCAGGTCACGCAAGGTTACAAACTGTCCGGAACGCGAAGACATCTGAACCATTTCACCACTACGCCATAAACTCACAAACTGTACCAGTAAAACAGTCAGTTTCTTTGAGTCATAACCCATTGCCTCAATTGCAGCTTTTACCCGCGAGATATAGCCATGGTGATCTGAACCCCAGATATCAATCAGGTCAGTATAACCGCGTTGCAGTTTATTCAGATGATAGGCAATATCCGAGGCAAAATAAGTGGTCTGGCCATTACGGCGTTTTACCACACGGTCTTTTTCATCACCAAATTCGGTTGATTTAAACCAGATATTGCCATCTTTTTCATATAAAAAGCCGCGTTGATCCAAGGTTTGTAGGGCTTCATCAATTTTTTCAGTGAGCGAAGCTTCACTAAACCATTCATTAAACGTTACACCGAACTCGCCCAGATCATCTTTAATATCATCTAGAATGGCTTTAAGCGCTGCCTGGTGAAACACTCGATAACCTTCACCCAGTAAGTGCTGGGCATTAAAAATCAGGCCATCAATATGCTTTTCTTTATCACCAGAGAGAACGACTTTATTACCTTCACTGTCTGGCTCAGCAGCATATTGAACATCTTCCGGAACATCTTTATAGACATCAGCGACTGGGTGTACATAAGCTTCACCTTTCAGGTCGATAATGCCCTGTGCGATTTCCTTGACATAGTCACCTTGGTAGGCATTTTTAGGAAAAACTAAATCTTGTCCTAATAGTTCAAGATAACGCAGGTAAGTAGAGGTCGCCAGAATATCCATTTGACGGCCAGCATCATTGACATAATATTCGCGATCAACCTTTGCACCTGTCGCCTCAAGCAAAGTAGCGACGGTCATGCCGTAAGCAGCACCACGGCCATGACCTACATGCAGGCTAGATGTCGGATTGGCAGAGACAAACTCAACCTGAATTTTTTTCGCAGCATTAACCTGCGTGCGACCATATTGGTCTTTTTGAGCCTGAATCTGGTCGAGTACCGCAAAACGCTGGTCAGCATTTAAAAAGAAATTGATAAAGCCCGGACCAGCAATTTCAGCTTTGCTAATGTCAGCCACTTCAGGCAGGTTCGCCAGAATTTTTTCAGCCAGATCACGCGGCTTCATACCAGCAGCTTTTGCCCCGATCATGGCAATATTAGATGCGAAATCGCCATGACTGCGGTCTTTGGTTCGGGTCAGGCTACTGCTGTTGGTCCACTCAGTGGGGAATACCCCTTGGTTCTGAAGGGATTGTACTGCATGATCAAGAGCTGCTTGTATTGCCGTATTCATAATCAGTCGAAAAATAAGTATCGCGGAAAGAGAGCAAATATAACAAATTTCCAGCAGCTTGGGGGAGTGCATTTACAGGGATTAAAAGCGCTTTGGCCGTTTCATTACAGGAAATGCTATAATGCTGCTTATTTTCCTCAAGAAATCTGGAAAATATTTTATAAATTCATATTAAAAACCTAGAGTTATGCCATGAACCAAACGCGTGCGACCATTATCGGCAGTATCCCGAAGCTACCGGCAGCATGCGCTGCCTGGATAATACCTCTTATTTTATCCTGCCTGATGAGTGGAATAATTTCCATGATCAATCTTTTACGCAGTTTAGGTTGGGTCGAAAATTTCTTTCATCTCTGGTTTAGTGCCTGGATGTTATCTTGGCTGGCTGCATTTCCAGCGGTACTGATCCTATTGCCACTGGTACGCCGTATAGCCGGCCTGTTAGTTGATATGACCCCGCCATCTCCACCTCAGCGTTAATTAATTCCGTGCGGTCAGTGGTTTTTCTAGCAGTTCAGCGTGGTTAAGATGAAAGGTATAAAAGTTGCGGGAATAGTAGACTTTATTAATTTTTATTATTTTGGACTTTTGTTTGAACATATTCCGCTTCTGGAAGATGATAAAGCGCAAAGGGATTGGCAGTTTTTATTGTCGGGTAAGAGAAGAGCCGGATCTGTCTAGTCTCTAGTTTATTAGTCTAGACTTATTCACTGCTGCTCATACAAATAGAAAACCAGCTTTTGATAAGCTATCTGACCATTGAACTCAAAAGATAAAATATAATTTTGCTCAGGTTTGTTTTGATGAATTTAAACTTTCTCTTTTTTATATAAACCTGCTGGATTCTTCAGAATGTGTCACTGAGCTGCCCCAATGGATTGAGAGTAATTTTATGAATATCTCTTATGCCTTTGGGGCAAAATTTAATAATTCTTTTATGATCAAAACAGAGCTTAAATCTTCCCTTATTTTTGAAATGGCTCAATAGTTGCCATCTGCAGCCAGAAAAACACTAATCATCAATAAAATCAAAAAGTAGAGCTTTATTATTAGTCACTATTATTTTCAGAGAGTTAAATAGCACAGAAGTATAACAAAATAAAGTTTCATCAGAATCCTGTTCAGGACAATATAAAACCAGATCCAGTCTTCGACAACTTTCTTATTCTCTATGTAAATACTCTCAATATCAGTATCACTGTTCGAAATACCCATTTTATATAAAAAACGCTTAAGCTAAGGGTTAAATCAAGTGAATGAAAGTTGAAGACTGGACAGATCCTTACATTTTAGTCAATCTGGACCAAGTCTATAGGTATGAGATAAATGACCACAGAGCAAAGCAAGCATCCATTATATATTCCTTATGCTGGCTACACCCTATTAGAACTCCCGCTATTAAACAAAGGTTCTGCCTTTACCGAAGAAGAACGCAGTACATTTAATCTGCACGGTTTAATTCCGCATATTATTGAAAGTATCGAAGAGCAGAGCCAGCGCTCCTATCAACAGTACTCTTCTTTTAATGATGCAATCAATAAGCATATTTATTTACGAAATATCCAAGACACTAATGAAACCTTGTTTTACCACCTGATCGAGAATCATCTAAGTGAGATGATGCCGATAATTTATACACCGACAGTGGGTGAGGCCTGTCAGCGTTTTTCTGACATATATCGTCGACACCGAGGAATTTTTATTTCTTATCCGGACCGTGAACATATTGATGACATCTTGCAGAATGTCAGCAAAAAGAATGTAAAAGTTATCGTTATTACAGATGGCGAACGTATTCTGGGCTTAGGAGATCAGGGTATTGGCGGAATGGGGATTCCTATTGGCAAGCTCTCTTTATATACCGCATGTGGCGGAATCAGCCCGGCTTATACCTTGCCTATTACCATTGATGTGGGAACCAATAACCAGCAACTCTTAAATGACCCGATTTATATGGGATGGCGACAGCCACGTATTACTGGTGATGAGTATTATGCTTTTATTGATCAGGTGATTAATGCCATTAAACGCCGCTGGCCAAAAGCCTTAATTCAGTTTGAAGATTTTGCCCAGAATAATGCAATGCCAATATTGCAGACTTATCGCAACAAAATCTGCTGTTTTAATGACGATATTCAAGGAACTGCAGCAGTATCGGTAGGAAGCCTGATAGCAGCCAGCCGTGCTGCTGGCAAGCAGCTTAAAGATCAGGTTGTGGCATTCCTGGGTGCAGGCTCAGCCGGTTGCGGTATTGCTGAGCAGATTGTGGCACAAATGGTTGCGGAAGGTTTAACTGATATCGAAGCACGAGCACGTGTTTATATGGTCGACCGTTTTGGCCTGATTACTGAAAACCAGCCAAACCTGCGGGATTTCCAGCGTAAACTGGCGCAGCGTGCAGATGTCATTGCCGACTGGGCTGATATGGGTGAAGTTATCTCTCTACTGGATGTAGTCAGAAATGCTCAGCCAAGTGTATTGATTGGAGTATCTGGGCAGCCCGGACTATTTACTGAAGAAATTATTAAAACTATGCATGCGCATTGTGAACGTCCAATTGTAATGCCACTTTCTAATCCGACTTCTCAGGTTGAGGCTGTACCCGCCGATATTATCCAGTGGACGGAGGGGAAAGCTTTAATTGCAACCGGTAGCCCGTTTGCACCGGTCAATTATCATGGCAAAATTTATGAGATTTCCCAGTGTAATAACTCATATATTTTTCCAGGTATTGGTTTAGGTGTAATTGCCTGTGGCGCCACCCGGATTACAGATAGCATGCTTATGGCTTCGAGTAATGCCTTGGCAGATTGTTCACCTATGTTAATTGATCCAGAGGCAGACTTATTGCCGAGTATTGATGAGATTCAAAAGGTCTCTAAAATCATTGCTTTTAAAGTTGCGAAAGCAGCTATGGAAGCTGAAGTTGCTCCTCTCATTAATGATGAGCTCTTACAGAAGTGTATTGAAGAGAACTTCTGGAAACCAGAATATCGTCGCTATAAACGAATTCCTTTTTAACTTTAAGTAAATTCAAGGAGCTTTGGCTCCTTTTTTATTATTCAATAAAAAAGACTTTAACCCCAAAGCTGGACGATTACAACGATCTTGCATTAAAATGCGCCCAATTTATAACATCAATAATTAAAAAGAAGGCAACCATGCTGAAGAATATTTATTCTCTTTTTGAGCAGATGGGGCTAGGCGCATTAAAACGGGCCCTGCATGTCCAGTTTTCTCTTCCTGAACTTAACCAGCAGGTTTTTCTGCAACGTATTGATGGGCAGCATCGTATCAATCATGGTTTAAAGATAGAATTAATTTGCCTCTCAACCAATGCACATCTTCCGTTAAAGCAATTTATTGGTTGTCAGGTAGCAGTTGACCAAGTGACTGATACCGGGCAACTCAGCCGCAATTCGGGCATCATTACCCAAGCCAGTCAAGGTCAAAGTGATGGAGCGCTCAGCGTTTATAAACTTGTCTTGGAAGATGGCACTGTTCTCTGGCATAAACGTCGCAACAGTCGGGTGTTTATGAATAAGAGTGTGCCTGAAATCAGTGAAATTCTATTCAAGGAATGGCAAGCCAAAAGTCCATTATTTACAGCTAGTTTGAGTCTGGATTTAAGTGGTCTGTCCCAAAACTATGACGTACGCCCTTTTGTAATGCAGGCCAACGAGACTGATTATGAGTTTATAACCCGTTTGTGGCGTAGCGAGGGCATTAACTGGCTGGTCGATGAGCAAAGCTATCTGGTTGCACACCCGTTACAGGAAATTCAGCCACAGAAATTACGTTTGATTGATGACAACGTGCATTATACAGCGCTTAAACGTGGCCTGATAAATTTTCATCGTAGTCATGCGACTGAGCGTTTTGACAGTATCACCAATCTGACGGCCTACCGTAATCTTCAGTCAACGGCTACCCATGTACAACGCTGGCAGGCAGATAGTTTAAGTCAGGATGAAGGGAACGGTTCGGTACTAAGTACACATCAGCACAGCGAACAATATACCAATGAAAGTCTGAGTCTTGAACAGGCCTGGTCAACCAGTCCAGCATGGATTGGTGACCTGAATGGTGCAGACCAGTCAACCGTTTCAGGTTCAGCACAGGTAGAGAAGCTGAATTCTATCTTTAACCAGTACCAAGATAGTCAGGCTAAATATTTTAAGGCAAGCAGTAGTGTACGGGATGCACAGATCGGTTACTGGTTTGAGTTAAATGGGCATCCTGAAATTGACCAGCATACTGGAGCTGACAAACAGTTCCTGATTTATGAAAAAACCTTTTATAACCAGAACAATTTACCTAAAGATATACAAAGCCAGATTGACCTCTTGATCAGTATTAAAGACTGGTTATCTTCAAACGATGAGCGACAGGCCAATGAACTGGTCCTGATACGCCGTCAGGTAAAAGTTGTTCCTGAATACCAGCCGCTGGTCCATCGTCCACCTGCCTATCCACAACGTGCTCGTGTCGTCGGGCCAGAAGGCGAAAGTATTCATGTAGACCAGTGGGGCCGTATTAAAGTCCGGTTTCTGTTTACTAGGGTAGATGACCATAGCCATGATGGAGGAGCCGGCAGTAATAATAATGATACTGACTCAGCCTGGGTAGATGTACTCACACCATGGGCGGGAGAGGGATATGGGGCCCGCTTTTTACCTCGCATTGGTGAATTGGTGGTGATCGATTTTTTTGACGGCAATGTAGATCGCCCATTTATTATAGGGCGTATTCATGAGGCAGAGCGTTATCCGACCCGTTTCGATATTAAGGGGCAACTACCTGATACCAAAAAACTTAGTGGTATTCGTAGTCAGGAAGTTAATGGTAGTGGTTTTAACCAACTACGATTTGACGATACCACGGGTCAGATTAGTACCCAGCTACAAAGTAGCCATGCAGCGACACAACTGAATTTGGGAAATCTTAGTCATCCTAAAGACAAAGCGGTTAGCAATAGCCGAGGTGAAGGTTTTGAACTTAGAACCGATGCTTGGGGAGCATTACGTGCTGGTAAAGGAATGCTAATCAGTACCTATCCACAGGAACAAGCCATAGCTGACCATCTGGAAGCTACACAAGCCCAGTCTTTACTGTCGGAAGGCTATGAAAGCATGAAGATGCTAAGCGAAATTGCTACCAAACAGCAGACTGATGCATTAAATGTGATTAACCGCTTACCAAAACTTATCCAGTCGCTTGAACTAAAAACTACAGGGCAGGCGTTAAACAGTACACTCAACTTATTTAAAGAAAGCATGAACAATGATCCAATCCATGCACTAAAAGATTGTGGCGGGTTTATTGAAGAAATAGGTTCTTTAGGCGGTGATGTAAAAGGGGTTATAGATGAATTCAATACATTTTTTACTGATGCTAAAGATGCAGTGGAGAACTTAAAAGAGTTTATTGAAAATGTTGAGGAGCATGGTGCTGATATTGTAAAAGGCAAGCTTGCCAGTATTAAAGACCAGATTCAGCAGAACCCATTTGAAAGTATTAAAGAAGTGGGAAAAGTCTTGGCAAATGTAGATATGAAAGACTTTGACCTAATGAGCGTATGTGGAACCTTTAGTAAAGGTAGCAAGCTGCAAATCACTCCTTCTAAAGCATTGAGTTCGTTACAAGGCTTTATGGAAGGCTATACCCAAGGTTTAGAAAGTAGTCCCGACACTAAACAGCAAGAGCAGGGCAAAATTTTTAGACAGGCATTGATGTTATTAGCTTCACCAAATGGTATTGCTTTAACGACACCTGAAAATATTGTTTTGCAGGCCTCTCAGGATATTGCCGAGAGTGCCAGTGGTTCAATTAACCTGAGTGCGCAGAAGAATATTATTGGACATGCACAGGACAAAATCAGCCTGTTTGCTGCACAAAATGGGCTCCGCGCTTATGCAGCAAAAGGGAAGCTCGAGCTACAAGCACAAGACGATGCGATTGAGGCGATTGCCAAGAAGGTCATTAAACTGATTTCTACTGAGGAAAAGATTGAAATCACCAGTCCTAAAGAGATTGTCCTGACAGCAGGTGGCTCTCAGCTGAAGATCAATGCCAACGGTGTGTTTTCAACCACAGGCGGTAAGTTTGAGAGTAAGGCTGGGCAGCATTTATTTACTGGTGGAGCTAAAGTTTCATATGAGGTACCTGAATTACCAAAAATAGGGCTATATGCTGTTGATTTCTTATTTTCAAGTTTAGCAGGTACGGGGATAGGAAATGCAAAAATACAGATGTATGAACCAGATAAGAAAGAAATTATTTGGGAAGGGGTAACGGATTCAATAGGGAAAAGCAACTTATCAGTGCAAGAAGAATCAAAACGATACGAAGCATTGATTGGTTTTGATGAATGGTCAAGTATCTTTGACGATGAGGATAAATACGAAGAAGAAAATGACGATGAATTTGAAATTGGTGAACATGGTTTACAAGCTGAAAAAAAAGATTTAGAACAATAGGTAATTCTATATGTCAAAAGTTTATATAGTTAAATCTGGTGATACTCTTTGGGGAATCTCAAAAAAACATCATATTACAGTAAAAGAGCTTGCGAGAATTAACTCATTATCAGGCAGAATGATTCATAGCTTAAAAGTAGGACAAAAAATTCATTTAAAAGAAGACTCTGGTATTAGCCATAAATTTGAAACCCAATTAAAAATAGTCTTAATGGATCTTTCTTTTAAACCAATATTAAAGGCTACAATTCAACTAGAATTTGATGGAAAAAGGGTAGTAAAAAATACGATTAATGGTATTTTTGATGATATAGGAATAGAAGACCATTCTAAAGGGCTAAAAGTATTCTTCAAAAATATAAATGGCAGCTTTGATTTAATTGCTGACCATAAAATGCTTCCTTTGGGGCGAAAAGTCTTAAAATTAACTTCAAGAAAAATTAAAGTTGAAGGATCACATTATGTAAAAGAAGGCTTACTTAACGAGACTATATCTGAAATTAAAAATAATTTAAAAAGGGTGGGAAAGCCTATAGTCGATGGAGTCTCTTCAACGTTTGAAAGTCTATCGAGTACAAAAAATCCTCATCAGCTCCAAAGAGTACCATCTAAAGAAAGAAATCAATTACCTGAAGAAAGACAGGAGCAGAAACGAACTGATGCTGGTAATAGTACACACATAATTGCTACACAATTTACAGAAGATAATTTTTTACTAAAGCCAGTTAATAATAAATATAGAGCTTATATTGTGAGCGCTGCTAAGCGACATGGTTTTACCGCACATTCATTAGCAGCTGTTATTGATGCTGAAGCGGCAAAAATAAAAAGAACAGGGGAGTGGAATATTAATAGTAAAGCGAATTCTAGTTCTGCTGCAGGGTTAACTCAATTCTTAGATGGCACATGGCTCGCTATGTGCAATGATAGCAGTTCGTTAGTTGGGCAATATGTAAAAAATAATCCAAAATTAACTAAAGAGCAAAAATTAAATTTGAGGTTTAATGCAGAAATGGCAATTGATGCTGCTGCTGCGTATGCTGTTAGTAATTTTAAATCTTCTGGTCTTCCTTATCAGAATTTAACTGAGCCAAGTTCAATGGCAAAATTTGCTTACTTATTACACCATGAGGGAGCTTCAGGAGGAAAAAATTTCGTCTTAAATACTCTAAGCCCCGAGCGGGCTAAGAAACTATTGTTTATTCAATTTGGTAAAAATGGTGCTAAACAGGCTGAAGAATTCTTAAAAAGGTATAAAGGAGATGCAAAAGCGGCTTATGGAGCGTGGCTAAGAAATTATATTGACGGGCATATTGACATTTATAATTATGTTGTTGATATGAGTAAGACCTCTAAAATAAACTTAAGCATGGAAGAAACTATTAAGCTATTAAATGGACAGTCAATACCAGCACCTATTCCTAAAGATCAAAAAGTAACTTCAAAAACTACTAATACTCAACAATCAGTACCAGAGAGTGAAAGCAATAAATCTCAAGTTAAAAACGATGGAAAGACTGTTGGCGGGGATGAGGGATGGCATGATCCTTTACTAAAATGTAAATTAAGAATAGCAGGATTAGCAAATGCTAAAGGAGCTACCTTTGGTAAAGTGAGAAATAATGGAACCAAGAATCATCAGGGTGTTGATTTACAGGCTAATCCCGGCACACAAATATACGCTGTATGTGGTGGAGTAATTGTTGTTGCTCAAGATTCTGGTGGTGCATATGGTAAAGTTATTGTCTTAAAAGTTGACCTCAATGATCTAGCTGAAAAACAAAAAAAATATGCTCAAAGCAAGCTTGCAAAAAAACAATATATCTACTTCTTTTACGCACATTTGTCAGATATTAATGTGAATTTAGAAGATCCTGTAGTAGAGACTGGAGATATAATAGGGAAGACTGGTGCAACAGGCAATGCAAAGGGAATGACAACAATTCCTAATGGCGCTCACCTTCATTTTGAAGCTAGGAGTGCTCCTGTATTAGGAATTGGATTGGATGGGAGGATTGATCCTATACCGTTTATAAATGCAAATTTACCATTTTGATTTTGAGGTTATTATGAAATCTATAAAATTACTAGCAATGATAATTGCTTATGGTGTTTCTTTTAATATTTGCAATGCCAAAGAAAACTCCCTTTGGGACGACTATTTACAAGATGCCACTCAAGTTAACTCACCTGTAGAGTATATAGGAACATATAATAAATATTCTGCCATTAATCCTACTTTGAAGATTATGTTGAGAGATTTTGGTGATATTAATAAGACAAAAAAAAATATTAACTATACGTTAAAAAAATATGGTATCCAAATATTAAATGGTAAAAATATATATAATATTTTAAGGACAGCAGTGCCTTTGGAGTCTAATGTTGACTTATCTTTACTGTATCATGATAAAGCTATTTTAGCTTTTAGAATTAGAGAGTTAAGTACTATTAACTATGTTAGAGTTCCTTTTAAAAGAAATAAAGTCTCTGCTTTTTTATATAATATAAAAGATAATAATTTTACCGAAATACCAGTAATACTCTCTGACAGTGAAGATGGTAATGAGAAAACAGATCTACTCATGGGTGATCAGGTAACATATGATGCTAAGAAAAGACAATATACCTATTTTGCAAATGTTAAAAATTATAAAGATGGAAAAACTTCCCCATTTAAGATTACTCTAAATGTTAATCTAAAATGTATTTCGTCAACTATAGGTTGCGAAACTACAGGTATTTTAGCAGCTGAAAAGCAAATTAAATAATTTAACCTTTAGAGATTATTTAACAGCTAGGCTCTGTATTCATAAATTGCAATAAAGTTAGTAATAATGAAAATTTATCTACTAACTTAATTATACTTGTATAAATTTTAGGATGCTCAAGTAATACAGCTATAGCAAAATATATTTACAAAATAAAAAAAATATTAGGGTGATTAAACAACCTATATTCTCAGATTTTTATTGAGCACGTAGAAAAATCTGAAAAAAATACAGAAAAACAAGTAATATACAAGACTATTCTTATCAAAAATGAAAATTTTAGAAGAATTTCCTGTTCAGGGTGGATAATAGCAAGGTGAAATATCCTAATTTAGAAAATTCTAGATTTATATCGAAGAATAATAATGTGGTATATTCTATAGCTAAGAAATATATATATAAATTAAGAGGTTAAATCAGAATTTTACCTGATAACCTTAAGTAAAAAATAGAAATAGAAAAATAGGTGGTTATTACTCAATTGATAGCATAGAGTCTATAAGGATAAGAAAGGAAAATTATTAAGGAAAAATTTAAAATAAGATTAACTTAAAATTAGATTAGTATACCTTATCAAAATTAGGGTGTATATTTTTAATAGAATAAAAATCTATAAATGATTAATATGAGTCAATAGAAAATTTTAAATAAAATTTTCTATTGGTTTGATAGTACTAATTTGTGAATTATCTAAAGAGAATGCTCAAGATTATTATATAATTTATTCTCAAGCTGAGATACCAAAGGTTATCCTAATTAGTGGCTAAATTTTTAAATAAAAATCTGAATAAGTTCGAATATAATATTTGTATTTGATTTTTAAAGGAATTTAATATGATTTTTTTCAAAAAAGATATATATTTTATATTTAGTAAGTCTAAGTGGTTTAACATCTTTATGTATAAATGCTTCAGAAAACAAGTGTCAATCTGATAATATAAATCAAAATCTAAACTGTATTTTAAAAAATAATGAATTTCTAAAAAATGAATTGATTAATAAAGGGAATAATAGAGAAAAAGATGTAAAAAAATGGGAGAAAGAAGTTTCTAATAAGTGTGAAGGTCACTTAAATTATGGTTTAGGTGAAGGTCCTGCTGTAGCTCGTGAATCTTGTTATAATCAAGAATATAAAAGCAGATTAGGTAATTTAAGTCACTCAAAGAAAAATATTGAAAGACCGAAAAATTTGAAAAATAATGATGGTTTTTATATAACACCACTTCCTTATAATTCTAATAATCATATTAACTGTATTTTATTAGAAGAAAAAAATAGTTGTAGTCAAATAAATTTAATTAATAGTACTAATCTTATTAAGGTTTATAATTTTATTAATCCAAGTTATGGTGATTCAGTTATTTTTCCAGAAACAAATAATGGTGTGTTATTAATTGCTTCGCCTTCTATAAGTGAAAATGAAAGCCCAGAAATAAATCTTATGACGGTTAATAAGTTTGGCTTAGTTAAGAGTATTACATTGGATGTTTCTAAAAATATTTTAATTAACCAAAACTATGAAGTTTTTTATAAAGAATCTGGCCAAAATCACAAGCTGAGATTAAATGAAGAGGGTAGATTTGTTAAGTAATTTATTTTATATATAGATAATATTTTAAAAGCTTGAATCTGAAAAGTTGCTGGAATGTTATTTTATAATATCAAAAGAATTTGGGTTTGAAGGTTTAGTTTTAAAAAAAACCTCATGTATAAAGGATCTATTTAAAAATGAAAAATACATCTGTAAGCTTAACTGTGCTTATAATTTTATCAATTTTAGGATGTTCAAGTAATACGTCTGTAGCAAAAGATATAAATAAAATCGATGTCAAAAGCTGTTCAATTGATTTTGATGAAGTAGATTTTTGTACCAAAGAAAGATTAAAAGATTATAATAATATTTTAAAAAATAAAGTATCAAATTTTGATAAAAATAAGTTTTTAATGAGTTTTAAAGAAAAAAACTATTTATATTTTGCTGTTATCGATTTAGAAAGTCTTAAGGTTTTTACATTTCCAGCTTCATTGAGTGTGATGTCAAATATTAAGCCTGTAGAATTTTCATCAAATAATAATTTATTTTGTTTAAATGGTAACTTTAACCAATATCAGAATTCTTATAGGGCAGTAAAAACGTGCTATGTATATAATAATGGGGATTTTAATTTTAAATCAAGAGATGAGTTGGGAAAAGAAACAAAAAAATATGATAACTTTAGTTCCAATAATGAGATAAAGAAACTTAACTTACCAATTTCTTCCGATTTTTACTCTAAGTGTACTGAGAAAAATCCAGTGAAAAAATGTGAACAAATTGAAAAATATAATAATAGACCTTATACGTTATCTGAATTACAAAAAATATCTCCTGATTTGGTGGTTTTATTAAACGACTCAAAAGTAAAATCATTAAATGCAGATACATTTAGGTTCCTTCCTAAAATTAAAGATAGTTTTTATTCTATTGCCGAAAAGTATATTGATACAGATGAAGAATCTAGTTCTGAATTTTATCTGATAAAAATAAAACCTGAGCTGGTGGTAGTGAAAATAGGTGATTATTACTCAATTGATAGCTCTGGAGTGATTAGTTATAAAAATGAGAATGAAAAGCTATTAAAGAAAAATTTAAAATAAGAATAGTGTAATATACCCTATCCAAGTTGGGATATATCTTTTAAAATAAAAAATTAATGGTAATGGGTTTAAAATAATAAGGAATTTGAAATGAAATGTTTGAAAAAAGTAATGATATTTTCTATTGGTTTAGTAATATCAAGTAGTCCGTCAGTCGCCAAAGAAATCAATAAAATAGAGAAAAATATTAGAGTAATTAAATATCCTATATCATCAAATTTTTATTCAGAATGTAGAGAAAATAAATCTGAAAAAGAATGCAAAAAAATAAGTGATATAAAAGATTATTCTTATAAATCAACTAAAATTTTAAAAGAACTCCCAGTTGAAGGGAGGTTTTTGTCAGATGGTAAAATAAAAGATCTTAATGTAGATAATTTTAGATTTATATCTAAAGGTAATGATATAGTTTACTCTATAGCTGAAAAATATGTAGATACAGATGAAGAGGCTAAATCAGAATTTTATTTGATTAAAATTAAGCCAAAACTAGAAATAGAAAAAATAGGTTATTATTACTCAATTGATAGCTCCGGGATAATTAGTTATAAAGATGAGTATGAAAAATTATTAAAGAAAAATTTAAAATAAAAATATGTGATATACCTCCTCTAAGTTGGGGTGTATTATTTAAAAAATAAAAAATTGATAGTAATTGGTTTAAACTAATAGGAAGTTTGAAGTGAAATTTTTGGAAACAGTAATAATATTTTCTATTGGTTTGTTAGTATCAAATTGTGGATTTTCTAAAGAAAATAATCAAAATTTTGAAAGTGATAAGAAGAACGTTTCTAATGATTTTGTTACAAAAGATAAAGTTTTAAAGTGTAACTTTGACCATAGTTTTATTGATTTTTGTTCAGATAATTATTTAAAGCTTTATAATAATTCATTGAGAAAAAAAGTAAACTTTGCCCAAAATAAAGTTGCTTTAGTAATTGATAAAGAAAGAGATACTGGAAAAGGTGCACCTAGAAAAGTTAAATACTTTGTCGTATTAGATCCAACAACGAAAAGAGTATATCCATTAGGACAATCTGTTGGTTATTTTGTTAATAATAGATTAGAAGAGATCATAAATGAGCCTCCTCGTATTAAATTTAGTCAAAATAATAATCAAATTTGTCTATCAGGTACAACATTTTCGTATCAAGATAATAATATAAATGTTGAGAATGAATGTTATACATTCAATCCAAATGATAAAGATTTTTTTAAAAAAGTACAGAAACAAAAAAATATAAAATATAAAAATAGCAATTTTCCCATTACATTTGAAAAGAAAAAATTTATGTGTAATGGAGTGAAGTGTAAAGAAAATACACTCACAAATGATAGGTTAAAAGAAATATCAAATAATGATAAAAATAGTGAACTTCGATTTCTTGTAAATGAAAGAGGATTTGATACAACCTATATTAATGCTTCTGCTGGTAGTAAGATTTTATATGTTTTAAAATATAGTGAGGGTGATAGTGAGCAAGAAAATATATATTTATCCTATTTTTTAGATGATCTATTTAAAACTAAGGCATTAGGTGAAGTTAAATCATTTAAAATAGATAGTAGTCAGAATGTATATTTTAATGGTAATAAATTAATCTTAAATTAATTTTTTAATAAAACAGGATATCTTTAGTTGATATCTTGTTTTTAAATATAAAGTTTTTCTTATAATATTATTTTATATAGAATAATTAATTAGTTGTATTGTTAAATATAAAAATATTTAATATATAACTAAAAAATATTGCTAAGCTTAACAGTGGTATCATTAGTGGCTTCATTTCTGGCGATGAGCCTGGAGAAGGTGCGATGCATATAGAGATAACCTAATGAAAAATACTTTATTATTAATACTAGTTTTGTTAGTTTCTGGATGTTTCAATACAGCTAATACAGCTAATACAGCTAATACAGCTAATACAGCTAATACAGCTAATACAGCTAATACAGCTAATACAGCTAATACAGCTAATACAGTTTATTATTCATATAAGAAATGCACTTTAAAAAATGTTTGTAGTGAATTTAATTACATAAAATATCAAAATAGTTATGCATTGTTTGCTTATAAGCCTCCTGTAGATGAATTTTATATAAAAATAAAAGATAATAAATATTACATTATCTATAAAAATATATTTTCAGAAGGTGTTGAAATGGGATGGGCACAAATGAAAATAGTTGCAAATAATGAAAATAATCTTATTATAGAAACTAATAATATATTTCAAACTTTAGGAAACTATAATATTATAGGCAATGGTGATAACTCTAATTATGTTCCCTCGAAAAACTATAGAAGAGATATGTATAAAATTAATGACTTCTATGATGGCTATTCTTTTAGACAATATCAAAAATTAACTTTTATAAAGAAAAATAAGCAGCTTTTACTTGATTGTAAAAACTATATGCAAGACCTAGATCCGAAGAATAATTATTCAGGTATGTTCTATAGTGTTTGTTCTGATAAGGAAAAAATTTATTTTAAAGAAATTCCAGAATTATAAATAACATGAATATTTTTATAATTATGTAAATTTAGGTGGTATTTTTAATTTCAGGATATAGATTTAATATAATAATAAAGATATATATCATTAATCATGCAAAGGTAGTAAAAGTGATTTATAAAATATTAATAGGTATGTGCTTATTGGCCTAAGTGCTTGTGATACTAAATATTTGAGTGATACTACTCATACTAAACCTATTAAACCGCGAAAAATAGAAGAGAAGTCACAAGAAAGTCTACCTACAGTAGAGAAATTGAAGATTAGTAAGGATATTAAGGAAAAACTAGATAATAAAATTTATTTATTATTAGATCCTGGTGAAGGAGGTATTATAAGTGAAAAACCTCTTAATAAAGATATTGTAATTATTTATAAAGATAATGAAAAAATTAAATATGATGTCGTGGCACCAGTATTGAAAAATGATGATTCTGATTGTGTTTCAAAATTAACTATTGTTACAGATGAGCCTAACTATTTTTATAATATTAATAAAAGAAGTAAGGATTTAGTTTGAGGCTATGGCTTTGAATTAAATAAGGATTAGATTCTATATAAAAATAATAAAGTTAGAAGGATTGATATGATAGGGAATGGAATCCCTAACATTATAACTGAATATTTTACAAAAGAAGGTTCACATTTTAATATTTGGGGAGGGCTTAATAATGAAGAAAAGCTATTACATCGTTATACTTATCTAGATATGGATTTACAAGCATCATGTACTGAAAATAAAGAAATATATAGTAAGGGTTTGTTGGATGTAAGGAATAAGTATAGAGAAAATTAATAATATTTATGATAGATAAAAATTTTACTTAAAGATATAGATACTTTAATACTAAAAGTGCTTATATTAAAATAAATTAATATTATATTTCTACTAGTCGAATTTTAATGTAAAAAGTATTAATTATAGAAACTTTTAAAGCTATCTATTTTTTATATTTTTGATTCTCAGAAAATTTAAAATGAAGAATTTTTTAGACTTTAATTAAAGTAATGTATTGTTTAAAAAAATATATATAGAGATTATGCAATAATGATTAGAGTCTTTTTTTTATTTTTAATTAGTTTAATGTATGCAGTTACAACTGAGGCAGGTCAGCCTAAGTCAAGTAATACAAAACTTTATTTTTCATATCAAATCTGTAAAAATTCAGGGAAGTGTAAGCATTTTATACCCACAAAAAAAGTGAATAATTATCTTTTTAAAAGACTTGATCCTGCACGTGATGAGTTTTATATAAAAGATAATAATGGTAATTTTACCTTATATTATAAAAATATTTATAGTGAAGATGTCCAAGTTGGATGGGCAGAAGCTAAAGTAGATAAAAATAATAATAATGAGTTGAGTTTAAATATTGATAAAATTAACTTGGCCTTGGGTGGGATTGATTTTATAAAGAATGGATATGCAACTAAACAGGCTGAATCAAAGAATTTTAAGTTAGGAATCTATTATTTAGCTGATAATTATACAGGTGCTCCATATTATCAAAAGCAAAAAATAGTATTTAAGAAAAATGCTGGAGATTTGATTTTAGAATGCAATAGCTATTTAAATAATCCTTCTGTAAAAGATGAATCTTATGGAGTTTTTTATGGAGTATGTTCCGAAGGAGAAAAAGTTTACTTTAAGCAGGTAAACTGATTTAATTATCCTTTTTTATATAAATATAAGGCTAATAGCTTTTATATTTTTTAAGTTAAGTTATTAACCAAAACTTTAGATTTAAGACTAATAATTTTTAATTTAATTTTATTAAAATGTAAGAAAGCTCTAAAATACTCTAGAGCTTTAAAAATATACCCTTCAGTTTTTTAACTCTCTAATATCACTTCAAGTAATTCTGCGCTAGGCGCAAAGTAATATGCCCCATCAAGTGGAGTAACAAAATGTAATAAACGGTCATGAATACCATCACCACTGGTTCCAAACATACGGTTCAGCATGAGATCGATAATGTTAAGGTCTTTAGTATAAGCAATAAAGAAAAGACCCTGATCACCTTTCCCATCACCATATGGGAGACTATGACGAAGAATCTCCATTTCCTCACCATTTTCATCTTCTACCACGGTACGTGCTATATGCGCATTCTCAGGTTTTACCTCATTATCCAGTTCAATAGACTCAAGTTTGGTACGGCCCATGATCTGCTCTTGAGTATCTACTTTTAAACGTTTCCATTTTTCCAGGTCATGTGCATAACGCTGGGCGAAAATAAACGATCCATCTGCAAAGACACCACTGTCTTCAGGCAGAAGCGCAACCTCTGCACGGTCATCATTAAATTGTGGGTTTTCAGTACCGTCAATAAAGCCGGTAATATCACGCCCATCAAAGTAGCGAAAACATACCCGCTCATCCAGCACCTCAACCTTATCTTTGATTCCCTCAAAAAATGCCTGGCTCAAGGCAAAACAGATGTCAGCACGTGCGCTGGCAATATGAATGAATACATCGGCAGGTACCACCGGCATCTGAAAAGTACCCTGCTGAGGAGCAAGCTGTTTAAAACCAGAAGGCATTTCTTTATAAAGCTGGAGCCATATTTCTGGACCGAAAGCAACGGCCGCTTTAATCTGTGCAGCAGGGTGCTGGGTAATCAAGCGGTCTCGTGTACTATGCAGTAGCGCGATGTGCTTTTTAAGCTCAGCCACTGACAAATCTTTTAAACGTAAACTGATAAAACGTGCATGGTCAGAAGGTAAGGGAAGGATTACCGATTGAGCAGTCATTAAAAACCCCACAAAATTTTATACAGGCTTTAAGCCTTATGAAATACTTGTTCTGATCTTCTGTACAGTAAAAATCAGGATAAATAAAATTGCCATAGTAAGTACAATACTTAAGCCGGTCGAAATGTCTAGACCAGCACTTGACCATAGTCCTACCGTTATTCCAATCTGTGCCATCACAAATGCCCAGATCACCATCTGTCTGGGTGAATGTGCAAGCAGACGTGCCGTCAGCGCAGGTATGACCAGTAATGCTCCCATTAGTAAAGAACCTACGGCACGCAATGCCAGAACTGTAAACAGCGCCAGCAGTAACATGAAAATCAGGCGCTGCCATTGGTTATGGATGCCTTCGCTGGCTGCAATATCCGGATCAATTGCAGTACGGATCTGGGCTTGCCATGATTTATAAAGCACGGCGAGTCCCAGCAGAATAACCGCAGCAAATGTAGGTAAGTCATTCCAGCTGATTGTGAGCAGGTCACCGAACAGATAACTGAGCAGTTCAGGCCTTAAACTGGGCAAGTGCTGGATAAACAACAGGCCAGAACAGAGCAGGGTCGCTGAACACAGTGCCAGTAAAGCATCACTCGGCAAGCGCGGATCATGCAATACCCATAACACTGCCACCAGTAATAAGGCCAGTAAAGTAACACCCATCCATAGTGGTAAGCTAAGTGCACCTGCAACGGCAACGCCAAGCAAAGTGCCATGCGCCATGGTGTCGGCAAAAAATGACATCCGTCGCCACAGCATCAGACAGCCAAGTGGAGCGGTCAGAAAGACCAGCAGGGTACCCATAATCCAGGCAGGAAGCAGAAGTTGTAGCCATTCCATCATTACTTAAACTTCCGGTTCAGGGTGGATATGTGGACGGGCATCATGCTGACAGGGTTCAGCATGGTCGCCATGCGCACAGTGGTCATGATGATGCTGGTAAAATACACGTTGGGTTCCAAAGATTGCTTGGTATTCAGGATGTTGCTGAACATTCTCTGGCAGGCCGCTACAACAGATATGCTTGTTGAGGCAAACCACACGATGCGTGCCTTGCATGACCCACTGCAAGTCATGAGAAACCATTAATACGGCACAGCCATAACGTTCCGGCAGGCTCCGTACATAGGCATACAGTTCGGCCTCAGACTGAATGTCAAGCCCTTGCATGGGTTCATCCAGAACCAGGATATCTGGCTGGCGCAGTAATGCACGTGCCAGTAATACCCGTTGCCGTTCACCTCCGGAAAGTTGTTGCACTTTAGATAACTCTAACTTGCTGATACCCGTATCTCGGATGATTTCTGATTTGATCTGCTGGGAGCAGTTTTCTAATGCCAGCAAGTCTTTGACGCGCAATGGCAAGCTATGTGATGGGTTAAATTTTTGTGGCACATACGACATCTTTAGCGTTTTAGCCGTGCGGACATGACCAGTACTCGGCTGCATAATGCCTAGCAATATCTTAATCAGGGTAGACTTGCCAGCACCGTTTGGACCGATCAGGGTCACAATCTCCCGTTCATGGAGCGTAAAATTAATCTGCTTAAGAATATCCAGCTCATCAAGCCTTACACTGATATCTTCAAGAGAAACCAGGGGCAGGGGAGAGCTTAGGCCGTGGTGTTGCACTGCTGACATAATCCTGAAATCTCGATAATACTGTGGTGCGCATTAAAATGATCAGAAGCTGCCAGCTGCTCCAGCTGCTGCATCAAGCCTTGTGCCGATGCCTCTTTAACAATGTGACAGCGCGTACAGATCAGAAAAGCCGCCTGATGGCCTTCTCTTGGATGACAACAGGGAATATAGGCATTAATCGAAGTCAAACGGTGAATAAGGCCTTTTTCCAGCAGAAACTCTAGCGTACGGTAAACAGTAGGTGGAGCAGCCGGCCGGTCAGTATTACTTTTCATTTTAGCCAGCAGGTCATAGGCCCCCATCGGGCTGGAAGCTTTCAGAATCAGCTCCAGCACCTGTTTACGTAAAGGAGTAAGACGTGCACCCGAGGCAATACATAAGCTTTCTGCTTCAGCAAGACGTGCTTCAACGTTATGATGGTCATGTACGCCGTGCAATGTGTCATGATGTCCATGTGAACATGAGCTCATGCTAAAACCTCGAAAATAATTTATTAAATATTAACATGAAGCCTAAGCATGTTTCGAACAGGCATAGGTATTTTTGTAGAATTGTTATATTATAACATTAAAGGGTCTTGGTTTCTTCTTCATGTTACGTTTTATTCTTGTTGCTCTGGCACTATGCAGTTGTACCTTAAGCTGGTCAAATGACCTGGTTGTATCTACACAACCTATTTACCTGATCAGTAAAGCAGTTACCCAAGGAATCGAGCAACCCAAGCTGCTATTAGCCAATCAGAGCGGGCATGATATTACTCTAAAGCCGGCTCACCGTAAGACCATTCAGGATGCTTCTCTGGTGATCTGGCTTGGGAAAGCTCATGAAGCTCCTTTAGACAAGGTATTGAGTAGTCAGCCTAAAGCAATCTCTATCCTGGATTCAGGACTGGTAAAGCTGCTGCCACTTCGAAATACACGTGGTAAAGCATTACCAAATACTGTCGATACCCATATCTGGCTTGATCCGAATAATGCGGTACGTATTGGCTTTTTTATAGCGGCCTTACGTTCACAGCAGTATCCGGCACATCGGCAGGCTTACTGGAATAATGCACGGGCATTCGCAGCACGTATGCTCAAAGTGACGCAACAATATAACCAGACTGGTCAGTCACGTCCGTACTGGTCTTATCATGATGCTTACCAATATTTGGAAAGACCTCTTAATCTGCGCTTCGCTGGTGCCTTAACTGATGATCCACATATTGCTCCAACTATGAGTCAGATTCGTTACCTGAACCAGCAGCGGCCAAGTCAAAAAATGTGTTTGCTGGCAGAAGGCCATGCCAGCCAAGCCCAGTATCGTAGCCTGAATCCGATCATATTTCAGAAGGTCGACGAAAGTATGAGTAATGAGCAGGATTTTATTGTAGCGTGGAAAGATCTGGCTGATCAGGCCCATCGCTGTGTAGTAAATGCACGATAAACAGATAAAAAATAAACACCCTGAAAATCTCTCAAGAACCGGCTGAGGATTGAAAAAAACCATAGTTCAATCGGGAAAAGATTGCATGTTCAGGGGTGTAACTCTATAATGCCTGCGATTAAAAACGATCATCAGCTAAACTTGTCAAGCATTTATGCTGTAAGTGGGTAAAAATGAGCCGAACTAGTCGCTTGATTGACCGACGGTTAGCGAAAGCTTTGGTCTACCTGCAAGCATTTATGATACCTGTGTCTGCTTTGATAGCATGGCTTGTAAGTGATACAACCGCAGCATTAAGTGCCGCACTTGGTGCATTGGTGTGCTGGCTTGCAAGCAGTTATTTCTCATGGCAGTCATTTAGAACTGCCGGGGCAAGAGCTTCAAAGCAGGTTCTATTGAATATGTACCGGGGCATGCTCGGCAAGTTTGCAATCATGATTGTTGGCTTTATTTTAATTTTAAGCAATGTACAACCACTGTCACCGGTGGCATTGTTTTGTGGATTTATACTCGTTCAGAGCATGTCTTGGGTTGCCCCGTTTTGGGTGTCTCGACTACAAAAACGAGTTTAAGCGCAGCAGAAATTGAAAAGTTTTTTTGGAGATGTGTGAGATATCAGGCAGCACGCGATATTCACCAGCTCTATTTATTATTTGACATTGACCAGGTGTGATTTATGGCTGCTGAAGAACATGCCCTTACTTCGACAGAGTATATTAAGCATCACTTGACCAATATGACCTATGGCAAAATGCCGGACGGTACTTGGAAATTGGCCGAGACTGCTGAAGAAGCTCAACAGATGGGGTTCACTGCAATTCACTTGGATTCAATGGGTTGGTCAATTGGCCTTGGTGTGATTTTCTGTTTGTTATTCTGGCTGGTTGCTAAAGCAGCCAATTCTGGTGTTCCTACCAAATTCCAGTCTGCAATCGAAATGATCATTGAGTTCGTTGACTCAAGTGTTCGTGATACTTTCCATGGCAAATCTCGCTTGATTGCGCCATTGGCACTGACCATCTTCGTGTGGATTTTCCTCATGAACCTGATGGACCTGATTCCTGTTGACTGGGTTCCTTACCTGGCTCAGCAGATTGGTGCAAGTGTATTTGGTATGGATCCTCACCACGTTTACTTCAAGATTGTTCCATCTACTGACCCGAACATTACCTTAGGTATGTCCCTGTCAGTATTTGTCCTGATCTTGTTTTACAGCATCCGTGAAAAGGGTGTTGGTGGCTTTGTTGGCGAGTTGGCACTTAACCCATTCAACCCAAGTAACCCAGTTGCAAAAGCGTTACTTATTCCGGTGAACTTAATTCTGGAACTGGTAACTTTCCTTGCACGTCCAATTTCATTGGCACTTCGACTGTTCGGTAACATGTATGCGGGTGAGTTGATCTTCATCTTGATCGCGCTTTTACCGTTCTGGATCCAATGGGCGTTATCTGTGCCTTGGGCTATCTTCCACATTCTTGTTATTACGTTGCAGGCGTTCATTTTCATGATGCTGACCATCGTATACTTGAGCATGGCAAGCGAAAAACATTAATGGTATTGCCTGACTGTTATCAGACGGTTAGGCACAATTTTTTAATTTAATTTGGTATAAAACCTAACCTCTGAGGAATTTTTCATGGAACTCACTTTAGGTCTAGTTGCAATTGCATCTGCTATCTTGATCGCTTTCGGTGCTTTAGGTACTGCGATTGGTTTTGGTCTTCTGGGCGGTCGCTTCCTTGAAGCTGTTGCACGTCAACCAGAATTGGCTCCACAACTTCAAACTCGTATGTTCCTAATCGCGGGTCTTCTTGATGCTGTGCCTATGATCGGCGTTGGTATTGGTTTGTTCTTCATCTTCGCAAATCCATTTGTAGGTTAATCAGCTTAATTCCCAAAACTCCACTATTTGAGGAATTGCTAAATGAATATCAACCTCACATTGATTGGCCAAGCGATTGCATTTGCGGTTTTTGTCGCATTCTGCATGAAGTTTGTCTGGCCACCACTAATCAATGCGATTAGTGAGCGTCAGCGTCGTATCGCTGATGGCTTAAATGCTGCTGAAAAAGCGAAAGCTGATCTTGCCGATGCACAGGCGCAAGTAAAGCAAGAGCTTGACGTGGCTAAAGCACAAGCGGCTCAATTGATCGAACAAGCGAACCGTCGTGCAGCACAGCTGATCGAAGAAGCGCGTACTCAAGCTGCGGCTGAAGGTGAGCGTATTCGTCAACAGGCAAAAGAAGCTGTTGATCAGGAGATCAATTCTGCTCGCGAAGAATTACGTCAACAAGTTGCTGCCTTGGCAGTATCTGGTGCAGAAAAAATCCTGAACCAGCAAGTTGATGCGCAAGCTCACAATGCCATGCTGACCCAGCTGGCTGCTAAACTTTAAGCGAGGCGATTATGGCTGAACTCTTGACGTTGGCACGCCCGTACGCCAAAGCAGCATTTGCTTACGCTTCTGAGCAAGGTGCAACTGACAATTGGTCGAATGCGTTACAAGTGCTCAGTGCTGCGGTGCAAGACGAAGCATTTTCCGCTTATTTAAATCGTCCTGAGCTTACACCTGTACAACAGGTGGAACTTTTTGCAAAGGTTTTAGGTGAACAACAAAGTCAGGCAGTGTCAAACTTTCTGATTTTGCTGGCAGACAATGACCGTTTGGCATTGCTTCCTGAAATTGCTGCAGAGTATGAAGAGCTTAAGTCACAGAATAACAATACAGTCGATGTCGTTATCGAATCGGCTTTTCCCTTGAATGCAGAACAGGAACAGCTGCTGGCAGATGCGTTACAAAAACGTTTTAATGCCGTTGTAAATGTTAGTGTTGAAGTGAATCCGGCGTTAATCGCGGGTGTTGTAATTCGTGCGGGCGATCAAGTGATAGATGATTCTGCGCTGAACAAGCTTGAAAAAATGCGGACTCGTCTTCTTGCATAACGCAAAACAGAAGACTGAACTTATAAAAGATTGAGGTATAGCGCAATGCAACAACTGAATCCATCCGAGATCAGTGCGCTCATTAAACAGCGTATCGGCGATCTGGACACCAGCGCGACCGCTAAAAACGAAGGTACCATTGTTATGGTATCCGACGGTATTGTGCGCATTCACGGCCTTGCTGATGCAATGTACGGTGAAATGATCGAATTCGACGGCGGCTTATTTGGTATGGCACTGAACCTAGAACAGGATTCAGTGGGTGCCGTTGTTTTAGGTAGCTACCTAAACCTTCAAGAAGGTCAAAAAGCTCGTTGTACAGGCCGTGTATTAGAAGTTCCGGTTGGTCCTGAACTTTTAGGTCGTGTCGTAGATGCTTTGGGTAACCCGATTGATGGTAAAGGCCCTATTGATGCAAAAATGACTGATGCTGTTGAAAAAGTAGCACCAGGTGTAATTTGGCGTCAATCAGTAGATCAGCCTGTCCAAACTGGTTATAAATCAGTAGACACCATGATCCCTGTAGGTCGTGGTCAGCGTGAGCTGATCATTGGTGACCGTCAGACTGGTAAAACAGCAATGGCGATCGATGCCATCATCGCTCAGAAAAACTCTGGCATTAAGTGTGTATATGTGGCAATTGGTCAGAAACAATCGACCATCGCTAACGTTGTGCGCAAGCTGGAAGAAAGTGGTGCGATGGCATATACCACTGTTGTCGCAGCGGCAGCAGCTGATCCTGCAGCAATGCAGTATTTGGCTCCGTACTCTGGCTGTACAATGGGTGAATATTTCCGTGACCGCGGTGAAGACGCTCTGATCATCTATGATGATCTGTCTAAACAAGCAGTTGCGTATCGTCAAATTTCACTGCTTTTACGTCGTCCACCAGGTCGTGAAGCGTATCCAGGTGACGTGTTCTATCTACATTCGCGTCTTCTTGAGCGTGCTTCTCGTGTATCTGCTGACTACGTTGAGAAATTCACCAATGGTGAAGTTACAGGCCAGACTGGTTCATTAACTGCATTGCCAATTATTGAAACACAAGCCGGTGACGTATCTGCATTCGTACCAACGAACGTAATTTCGATTACTGACGGTCAGATCTTCCTTGAAACCTCTCTGTTCAATGCGGGTATTCGTCCTGCTGTGAACGCAGGTATCTCGGTATCGCGTGTTGGTGGTTCTGCTCAGACCAAGATTATCAAGAAATTGGCTGGTGGTATCCGTACTGCTCTTGCTCAGTACCGTGAACTGGCGGCATTTGCCCAGTTTGCATCTGATCTTGATGAAGCAACTCGTAAGCAGCTTGAACATGGTCAACGTGTAACTGAACTGATGAAGCAGAAACAATATGCTCCATATTCAATTGCTGACCAAGCTGTATCTATCTATGCTTCAAACGAAGGCTACATGGCTGATGTTGAAGTGAAGAAAATTGTAGACTTTGATGCTGCACTCATTGCGTACTTCCGCTCTGAACATGCCGCACTCATGAAACAAATCGATGAAACTGGTGATTACAACAAAGACATCGAAGCTGCAATTAAAGCAGGTATTGAGAGCTTCAAAGCGACTCAAACTTACTAATTGATTAGTTAAGTTTGTTTCACGGATCAACCTTCGGAGGCTCCTTGAGCTTCCGAATATTAGGTTAAGCGTATGGCAAATTTAAAAGAAATTCGCGCCAAGGTCGCAAGTATCAAGTCCACGCAGAAGATTACGCGTGCGATGCAGATGGTTGCTGCTTCAAAAATGCGTCGTGCGCAAGAGCGCATGGCTCAGGGCCGTCCGTATGCCGAAAATATGCACCGTGTAATTGCTCACCTGGTACAAGCAAACCCTGAATACAAACACCGTTATATGGTTGAGCGCCCGGTTAAGCGCGTTGGCTATATCATCGTGTCTTCAGATCGTGGTCTTGCGGGTGGCTTGAACATTAACCTGTTCAAGAAAGTTGTTCAGCATGTTCAGCAACAACGTGAGCAGTCAATTGAAGTTGAATTTGCTTTAATTGGTCAAAAAGCGGTTTCGTTTTTTAAAAACTACGGCGGTAAAGTGCTCGGCGCTACTACACAAGTAGGGGACGCTCCAAGTCTGGAACAGTTAACCGGTTCTGTACAAGTCATGCTCGATGCATTTGATAGAGGCGAACTTGATCGCATTTATCTGGTATCTAATGCATTTATTAATGCCATGACACAGAAACCAACGGTAAGCCAGCTTGTTCCTCTTGCTCCGGCTAACGAAGGCGACAGCCTCAACCGTACTTATGGTTGGGACTATATCTATGAACCGGAAGCTGAAGAGCTGCTAAACGGTTTATTGGTTCGCTATATCGAGTCTATGGTTTATCAGGGCGTGATTGAAAATATCGCGTGTGAGCAGTCTGCTCGTATGGTTGCAATGAAAGCTGCAACTGACAATGCAGGCCAGCTGATTAAAGACCTACAGCTCATTTATAACAAGCTGCGTCAAGCCGCGATTACTCAGGAAATTTCCGAGATCGTTGGCGGTGCCGCTGCCGTTTAACATTATTAGTTTGAATTGAGGAGACAGCAATGAGTAGCGGTCGTATCATTCAGATCATCGGCGCGGTTATCGACGTCGAGTTTGAACGCAATAGCGTTCCTAAGATCTATGACGCTCTCCAAGTTGACGGTACTGAAACTACTTTAGAAGTTCAGCAACAACTTGGTGATGGTGTTGTGCGTACCATCGCAATGGGTTCTACAGAAGGTCTTAAACGTGGTCTGCCTGTAACTAACTCTGGTGCACCGATTTCTGTTCCTGTGGGTACTGCCTGTCTGGGCCGTATCATGGACGTTTTGGGTCGCCCGATTGATGAGGCAGGTCCTGTAGCGACTGAAGAGCGTTTGCCGATTCACCGTCAAGCACCTTCTTATGCTGAACAAGCGGCTTCTACAGATCTTCTGGAAACTGGTATTAAAGTCATTGACTTGCTTTGCCCGTTTGCAAAAGGTGGTAAAGTTGGCCTGTTCGGTGGTGCCGGTGTTGGTAAAACCGTAAACATGATGGAATTGATCAACAACATCGCAAAAGCTCACTCAGGTTTATCTGTGTTTGCTGGTGTTGGTGAGCGTACTCGTGAAGGTAACGACTTCTATCACGAAATGAAAGATTCTAACGTTCTAGACAAAGTAGCAATGGTCTACGGTCAGATGAACGAGCCACCAGGTAACCGTTTGCGTGTAGCGCTAACTGGTCTGACTATGGCTGAATATTTCC
This sequence comes from Acinetobacter sp. UBA6571, assembly GCF_002434085.1. NCBI lineage: Bacteria > Pseudomonadati > Pseudomonadota > Gammaproteobacteria > Moraxellales > Moraxellaceae > Acinetobacter > Acinetobacter sp. UBA6571. The sequence goes on from NZ_DJJJ01000031.1 coordinate 140,897, forward strand.
GTGACGAGAAAGACGAAAACGGTAAAGGCCGTGACGTACTGTTGTTTGTAGACAACATCTATCGTTACACATTGGCGGGTACTGAAGTGTCTGCACTTCTAGGCCGTATGCCATCTGCAGTAGGTTACCAGCCTACTCTTGCAGAAGAGATGGGTGTTCTTCAAGAACGTATTACATCAACCAAGAATGGTTCTATTACCTCAATCCAAGCGGTATACGTACCTGCCGATGACTTGACAGATCCATCACCTGCAACTACGTTTGCTCACTTGGACGCAACTGTAGTATTGAGCCGTGACATCGCATCTTCTGGTATTTATCCAGCGATCGATCCACTTGACTCGACTTCACGTCAGCTAGACCCGCTGGTTGTTGGTCAAGAGCATTATGAAATTGCACGTTCTGTACAGAATGTATTGCAGCGTTATAAAGAGCTTAAAGACATTATCGCAATCTTGGGTATGGACGAACTGGCTGAAGAAGATAAACTGGTAGTTTACCGTGCGCGTAAAATCCAGCGTTTCTTCTCTCAACCGTTCCACGTAGCTGAAGTATTTACTGGCGCGCCTGGTAAATTAGTACCGCTTAAAGAAACAATTCGTGGCTTTAAAGGTCTTCTAGCTGGTGAATACGATCACATCCCAGAACAAGCGTTCTATATGGTTGGTGGTATTGACGAAGTTATTGCTAAAGCCGAGAAACTTTAATTAGCTACTCTAATTTAGGAGATTCTCATGGCGACTATGCAATGTGATGTCGTAAGTGTAAATGAGTCAATTTACTCAGGCACTGTGACTATGCTAATTGCAAAAGGGGCTGGTGGCGAACTGGGTATTATGCCTGGTCACGCGCCGCTGGTAACTTTGCTCCTGCCAGGACCGATTCGTGTCCTGCTGGAAAATGGTACGGAAGAGATCGTCTACGTATCTGGCGGTGTTTTAGAAGTTCAGCCACATGTGGTAACGGTTCTTGCTGACTCAGCAATCCGTGCCGATAATCTGGATGAAGCAGCAATTATGGAAGCGCGTCGTAACGCTGAACAGTTGCTGGCTAACCAGAAGAGTGATCTGGACTCTGCTGCTGCTCTGGCTGCTCTGGCAGAAACTGCTGCTCAGCTGGAAACGATCCGTAAAATCAAAAATCGTGCAATGTAATTGTCGGTTTGAGATTAAAGAAACCACCCGAAAGGGTGGTTTTTTTATGATAAGAATCTTTTTAATGAAAATATTTTTATTAGATACCCAGTTTCACAGTAAAGTTACTAAAATTCATTTCTAAGCAGAGTTATTGAAAGCAAATGATTTAAGACAAAATTAAAATACTTTATAGGGGGTAGGCATTTTATATAATACTTGAGTCTCTTAAGGATGGTATAAAATTTTAATTCAATTTATTCTATTAATCGTATCTTATTAATAACCTGAGTTTAAAATTTTTTCATATTAACTTAATAATAGATAATATTTTTTCTTTATTTTAGATGTTTCATTAAATTTTTATTTAAAGAGCTGATCCAGAGTTTTGTATTAATTAAAGGCTAGCTTCAGTTATTCAATCTCTTATTCATAATATCTAGGTTGAATCTATTTTGTACCACTCGATATAACTTTTACCCGCACTCCGTAATGTTTTGAACCATTCTGTAAGCAAAAATAAAGTAGTAAAAAAATAATGCTAGTTTAATTCCATGCCTCTTGGGTTTTTAGCTTGTAAAGCCTTTAGATGTTTTTTCTCTCCCATGACATTACACATATTCTTATTTATTCCAGCAGAAACTAAATTGCTTACACAGGGAACTTTACTATGAGTTATCAATCAGTTAACCCCTTTAATAATCAAAAATTGAAAGACTATCCTTCACATAGCGATCAAGACATTCAAAATGCCTTGGATACAGCAGAAAAAATCCTGAAGTCAGAATGGTCACAACAGGTCGATACCCGTATTGATGTACTGCGCAAGCTGGCTAGCAGTATGCGTGAACGAAAATCAGAACTGGCTAAACTCATGACGCTGGATATGGGTAAACTGATTAAGCAAGGCGAAGGTGAAATTGAAAGCTGCGCCCGCATTGCTGAATATTATGCAAACCATACCAAAGAATTCTTAGCCCCGGTGTCATATGAAACAGAACTGGGCGAAGCATGGGTCGAACATCATCCACTGGGTATCATTATGGCAGTTGAACCCTGGAATTTTCCGTTTTATCAACTGATGCGTGTGTTTGCACCAAACTGTGCAATTGGTAATCCGGTTTTGGCGAAGCATGCCAGTATTGTTCCACAGTGTGCCGAAGCATTCGAACAGTTAATCATAGATGCGGGTGCACCTAGGGGAGTATGGACAAATCTATTTATTAATAGTGATCAGGTAGCGGATATTATTGCGGACCCGCGTGTACAGGGTGTAGCATTAACCGGCTCAGAAGGGGCAGGGCGTGCAGTAGCCGGACAGGCTGGAAAACATGTCACCAAATCCACCTTGGAACTGGGCGGTAATGATGTCTTTATTGTTCTGGATGATGCTGATCTGGAAAAAGCAATTAAGATTGGCTGTCAGGCACGTATCAATAATGCCGGTCAGGTCTGTACCGCAGCTAAACGATTTATTCTACATGAGAACATTGCCGAAGAATTTAAAGCCGGTATGGTTAAAGTCTTTAAAGACTTGAAAGTTGGTGATCCACTTGACCCTGAAACACAACTTGGACCTTTATCTTCATCAGATGCGTTAGAAAAACTGACTGAACAAGTTGAAAATGCTGTGAAAAATGGGGCAACACTAGTCACTGGCGGTAAGCCGGTTGACCATGATGGCAACTTCTATGAACCAACCATTTTAGAAAATATTAGCCGTGATAATCCAGCTTGGTATGAAGAGTTTTTTGGTCCGGTAGCACAGCTTTATGTTGCCAAGAGTGAAGATGAAATTGTAGCCATTGCCAATGATTCACATTATGGTCTGGGTGGTGTAATTCATTCTCAAAATATTGAACGGGCAAAAAAATTAGCTTCCCGAGTCGAAACTGGCATGATTTGGATTAACTGGTATACCGATACTGCACCAGAGTTACCATTTGGCGGAATAAAGAATTCTGGCTATGGTCATGAGCTTTCCATTGATGGTTTTAAAGAATTCGCACAAAAGAAATTAGTCGTTGTCAAAAGCCCGAAAAAATAAGTTAATTTAAAATAAAAAGCCCTAACTATAGGGCTTTTTTATGATTCTAAGTTTCTTCCTGTTCAGATGTTGCTTGAGTATCTTTATCTGAACTCTGCATCAACATATCTGCCAGCTTAAGCATTTCTGTCTGAATAGTATTCATTTGGACCTGAACCTTATTAAAATCCACCTGATTAAAATCAATTTCACCGTTGAGTAAAGGAGAAGCAAGAGCCTGCTGGTTTGCCTCTAAGATATTATTACGGATTGAATCAATTTCCTGACTTTTCAGATTTAAAGAAGACAATGTCTGGCTAAATCCACGAAGTTGTTCTTGTAAAATAGTGGCGGTTGTCTGAAGCTGATGCGGATCTTTCTTTTCAATGGCCTGCTGTAAGTCAGTCTGAGCCTGCTGTAACTTTACTACATAGCCTTGGGTTTTATATTGCATATCTGCCACATCACGGGCCATATAGAATATATTTCCGTTTGCGAGTTCGGAAGATGGGGCAGGTTTTGTTGCAGGAGCCTGGCTGTGTTCACTATACACTGCTTCAGATTCATCCTGCTGCATCTGGTCACAACCTAGTAACAGCAGACCTGAAGTAAAAATAATAAAAGGAAGTAAAGCCCCTTGCAGTAACTTTTTCATGTTCCATGGTATTTCCATTAAATATTGTTTTTTAATATATGGATAAAATGTGGAGATAAAACTTATTGTTGCAAAGCGATAACACTTTTATTAACCCTCAAAGTTAAAAAGATGCCGAAGCACCTTTTTTATAGAACCTATTAAATAAAGCTTAATGATGAACTACTTTAATAACCTGATGTGAACGGGTATTAATCAGCACATAATCTCCATTAACTTTAACCCATTGCTGGTTTCTTGTGGGCTTGGATAAGTTTTTATAACGTTTATGGTCAACCTGGTTCGCATGAGAGTAATATTGTGCAGGAACTTTATCACCTGTTTTCCAGTTTACATGGGATGAAACATGCCGGTTTACTTTAGCTTGATGCTGATAATGAGACTGGTTCTGATCTTGATGACTATAATGGGCACGTTCAGGGGCAGCCATAGCCACTGTGGCACTGAGGCCGGTAACTAGAGCAAATAGGGTAGTCTTAATATAGTGTTTCACGTGGAACCCCGGTTTCAATAAATGTTTAGATAGTTATATTAAAAGCTTTGAATTCCGAGCGAAGATGAAGAATGAATAGTAGATTTATTAAAACTATGGATAAATATAAAACGTAATATTTACTGAAGAACTCTGTCTTGAGCAGTGACCTTTTCTAAAAAGAGGGAGGCGCTGCTCTCCCTCATTTTCTCTAATTATCGTTTTAGTTCCGTCTCAATGGCATCAATTAGGCGCGGGTCATCTGCAGTGATATCTGGTGCGAAACGAGCTATGACTTCTCCATTTTTATTAATTAGAAATTTTTCGAAATTCCAAAGTACTTCCGGTTTAGGATTTGGAGTCAGGCCATAATCTACCAGATCTTTCCACCAAGGGCCTTCACCAATCCGTTCTGGCTGTGCGGTAGTCAGCGTCTGGTAAAGCGGATGTTTATCTGGGCCGGCTACTGAAATTTTGGCAAACATTGGAAAAGAAACATCATAAGTGAGTGAACAAAACTGCTGAATTTCTTCGTTAGAACCCGGCTCCTGTTCTAAAAAATTATTAGCTGGAAAACCCAGCACTTCGAATCCCTGATCTTTTTTCTCACGGTAGAGCTTTTCAAGTCCTTCATATTGCGGAGTCAGTCCACATTTTGAAGCAGTATTGACAATGAGTAAGACTTTACCGGCAAATTGATCAAGTGTAATTTCTTCACCTTGTATGGTTTTAATAGGAATATTAGAAATAGAGGTCATATAGGCATCCCTAAATAAAATAAATTAAAGTTTTAACCTATTCTTTTTAGCCGCAAATTTATCTGGCAGCAAGCTGTTTTATTAATTGTTAAACAGGGCAAGCTATTTTAGCCTGCCCTTAAATTATTATTGAGCTGATTGAGCTGATTGAGCTGATTGAGCTGATTGAGCTGATTGAGCTGATTGAGCTGATTGAGCTGATTGAGCTGATTGAGCTGATTGAGGATCTACTTTTGCCTGAAGTTTCTGTACATCATGCATAATCTCTTTTTGTACATCCATCACCTGCTGTTGTAGCTCTTTAATCTTGGCTTCATCTGGTTTAGCTTCAGTACTTAACTTGGTTAATTCCAGTCCAAGTTCATTTGAATGAATAAATTTATTGCGCAGTTCATGAACTTCCTGACTTTTTAGTGACAGCTTTTTAAGCTCACCATTAAATTCAGTCATGAAACCCTGCATTTTCTTCATTATATCCATAACCTGCTCGCGGTTATTAGCTTGAACTGCCTTCATCATCTGATCTTGGTAATTTATAGCAGCCTCTGCTTTGGAATTTGCCAATGCTTGTAATCTGTTCAGGTCATTACGGATATCTTCATGATTATCTTTTGTCATGCTCCCTGTAGTTGCAGGAGCAGTAGTATTGGCTGTATTAGTTGCGGTAGTTGTCTGCGTGTTTTCTGAAGCAGCTGGTTCAGTTTGTTTATTACAGCCAGCAAAAGCTAAACATGCCATACAGGCAGTAGTAAGAAGTAATTTTTTCATTAAAATAGATATCCTGTTTAGAAAATAATATTAAATTTTGAATCATCAACTTTCTTATTAAAAAAGAAGTGTTGTATTAAAAACTAATCACTTATTTAAACATGCTTTTATTATAAGAAAGACCAAGTTTACTTTTTATACTTAAAAAATATACGTTAAGTTAAAAGATCTTAAAATAGCTTAGATTATAAAATATTATTCCTACAGCTATTAATCAGGACCTCAGCTGTAAGGGGGTATGTTGCGTGTAGCGTTTAAAAAAGGCAATAAAGCTGGAACTATGTTGGTAGCCGAGCTCATAAGCAAGACGCTTGATAGAAGCACCTTGGCAAATCTGGCTGATTGCATAAATAATTTTAGCGCGGTTACGCCACTCAGAAATTGACAGGCCAAGTTCCTGCTGGCTTAAACGTAAAATCTGTCGTTCACTCAAGCTGAATCTTTTAAGCAAGGTTTGTAAGCTATACTGAAAAAGCTCCGGATCAGCCAGTTGCTGGAGTACAGGAAGCAGTACTGTATGATGACTTTGAGGCAAATAGTCATCATAAATCTTGGCCTGTAGCAACTGGTCAAACAGTATCTGTATAAGATGAGAATAAACCGGACCAGGGGCGCCGGAAGACTGTTCTAGAATTTCTCTAACCAGAGCTAAAAGAAAAGGACGAATACTTAAAGTTTTAACCTCTCGGGGTAACTGGTCACACAAACTTGGATGCACCCGTATACAAATAAAATGGGTTACGCTGTGGTCCAGTGCAATAGAACAATGTTCAGTCTGGGGAGGAAGCCATAAAGCATAATTAGGCGGCGCTAAAAAAGTCTGTTTCCCGGTCTGGATTTCCAAAATACCATCTAGGCTAAAATTAAAATCTCCCCAGAGTGAAGAGTGAGAAGCCACAATTTCATTTTTCTCATAAAAAAACTGATCAATCTCGATTAACTCATCCAGAGCAGAATACTGTCTTTTCATTTTTTGAATACCGAGCCAAGATGTCCTCTATACAGTATAGATGTCTGAAAAACAGTATTTCAATTATTTCAGACTTCTAGAACAATACTGGATTGAATGATTAAAGGGCATAGAGATGTCAAGTGATTCCCGTAACCCGGCGTGGGCATTTGTTTTGCCGGTCATTGCTGTCATGATCTGGTCATTAAATATTGTAGTTACACGCTATGCAGCAGATTTGATTTCTCCTGTCAGTATCAGTTTTTATCGCTGGCTTATTGCATTTCTCATTCTGACACCATTCATGTTAGGTAAGGTCTGGGAACAGCGTCAGCTGATAATGCATCACTGGCTACAGCTAGCAGTACTGAGCGCTTTTGGGATGGTACTGTATCAGGGACTGGCATATACCGCGGCGCATTATACCACTGCTACCAATATGGGACTGATTAATGCTTTCATTCCTGTATTCACCATTCTGGTTTCTTTTTTTATTCTCAAAGATATACCCAACCGCTTCGCGATTATGGGCAGTATCCTTTCGTTTTGCGGACTGATTTATGTAATGGCTCAGGGGAACCTGTCGGCACTCTGGCAAAGTGGCGCGCACTGGGGTGATCTGCTTATGGTAGTTGCCGTGTTCTTCTATGCCTTTTATGGTGTTTTCCTGAAAAAATGGCAATTAAAGATTCCTTTATTGATCAGCCTTTATATTCAGATCGCTTTTGCGCTGATCTATCATTTACCTTTTATCGCTTGGCTAGGTCTGGACAGCTTGAATACAGCTAACTTGAGCAGCGTGCTATATGCAGGTATTTTCCCTTCACTGATTGCGCCTTTTGTCTGGATGCTGGCTGTACAGCAGATTGGCCCTAACCGCACCAGTATTTTTATGAATCTGATGCCGGTTTTTACCGCAATCATTGCCAGTTTATGGCTGGCTGAAAGCTGGACAATTTATCATACGCTGGGCGGAGTCCTGATCCTCACAGGTGTTGTAATGGCACAGAAAAAAACCTGTCGAACATGAGCGTTGGTCATTCTCTGGTCATATTTGATCTTTAGATTATTAAGTAGTGCCTAAAAGTTAAACATACGAGAGATTTTATCTAAGCTTAGACTAAGGTCTGATCAGATACTGAGCCCCAGTATAATTATGGAGATTTTTTTATATTTTGAAAAAGCCTTAAATAAATAAAGACATATTTTGAATTGTTTAGCCATATTGATTAGTATTGATCATAAAAAGCTCTATGTATAAGATAAATAATATATTTGTTTTATTTTAAAATTATATTTATAATACACATTAAGCAGGATTGTTAAGTTTTACTTCACATCAAGTGAATATAAAATTGTAATAGACCCTCTGGATGTGTCAACACATCCCTTTTTATACTCAGCCATTCCTATCTATATGGCTGAGTTTTTTTTTGTCTTAAATTTGAGTAGAAAGCTTGCACGGTTCTTAAAAAAAGCTTGGGTCTTATCTCAGGCTCTAATAATTTCACCTGTAATCGCATCAATAATACGGCTAGGTTGCTGGCTTAAACCGAGATCCCCGTTGAGATAATTCAGCTCAGAACCAAAATACTGGCTGGCTTCCTGTAAGGTACGTGCCGGTTCTAGACCTGCAGGGTTAGCACTGGTAGAAACAATAAAACTGTTAAAAGCATTACAGAGGGCTACGCATAGCGGGTGATTGGTGACCCGTACTGCAACTTTAGGATGCTGGCCACGTATCCATACAGGAATCTGCTCATCCGCTGGAAGCAGCCAGGTAGTTGCCCGCTCGGTCACTGAGCGCTGGGCCCATTGCTGGATAACTTGCTGTTGACGCTCCTGGTTTAATGACACTAATAAGTGTTCAACCTGCGAGAGCTGGCCAGCCAGCAAAATAACTCCTTTTTCAATAGGACGTTGTTTCAGGCGCAATATTTCATGGAAGGCCGCTTCATTATATGGATCACAGCCGAGCCCCCAAACAGCTTCGGTGGGGTAGGCTAAAACTTTGCCCTGGCTGAGACATTCTGCTGCTTCTGTCACAGAGGTGGTGATCATATATTCTATTTACCTTGGAGCTGAAAACAGTGTTATTGTGAACCTTAAAAGCCCGGACGGCAACGCAGATAGCGCCCAGATTGCTGAACACATAGTCCAAGTAACTCAAGTTCCATCAGATGTCCGGTCAATTCAGCCGCAGGTAATGGCAATTTAAGAGCAATCTGGTCTAGATGCAGTCCTACCCAGTCTAGTTGTTGGTACAGTTCAAATAGATGTTCAGGTACCTGTGCCGGCTCGGGTACACTGCTTACCTTTTGTTGCTGGCTGTGCCACTGGGTCGGTAAAGCCAGATCTTCAATCAGCTGTTCCGGATGATCTACCAGTATGGCGCCTTCACGGATGAGTTGATGACAGCCTTGATGATGCTCGCTGTAGATATGGCCGGGAATGGCAAAAATAATCTTGCCCTGATCGGCCGCACGCTGTGCAGTAATCAATGAACCACTTTCTAAAGCGGCTTCTGCCACCAGTACACCTAGACTCAAACCACTAACAATACGGTTACGGCGTGGAAAATGATGCTTGAGTGGTTGGGTTCCCGGTAAAAACTCACTGACGATTGTACCGCCGTATTGAAGTATCTGTTCTTGAAGCTTACGGTTATGAGCTGGATAGACCAGATCTAGTCCGGTTCCGACTACAGCAATAGTACGCTGATGCTGCAATGCCCCTTGATGTGCTGCCTCGTCAATTCCCAAGGCAAGTCCACTGGTAATATAAAACCCTTTTTCACTCAGATAATACGCAAAATCGTAGGCTACTTGCCGGCCATGCGGGCTTGGTTTGCGACTGCCTACAATCGCGATCTGGGGTTGACTTAAGGCTTGAGCAGAACCTCGGCCAAACAGGATCGGAGGCTTATCTATATAAGGGTGCAGCTGCTGCGGATACAGTATATCTTCCGGCACTAAAATAAAATCGCAACTTGCCAGTACCCGTTGGGTCAGTTGCTCAAACTCAGCCTGACCGGTTGCGCTATAAAATTCCTGTGCCCGCTTGGAATGATTGGCATGCAGTTTTAAATTGCCCCAGCGCGCTAATGCTGCCGGAGTGGTTGCCTGTTCAGCACTGCCAAAATACTCAACCAGTTGGTTAAAACTTGAAACTGAATGCTGGACCAAATACCACAGCTTCAGACTGTGATAATGAAACTGCGATAATTCGGCAATCATAATAATGCTCCAGCCTTACTCTGCCATTGGCGGCGCCTGGATGCCGGAACCTACTTTGATAGGTAGGGCGCTGTCCAGTACATAAGCATAGCTCAACTGGTCAAAAGTACGGAAAATCATAATATTACCAACTTTTTGACTTGGCAGTTTGATTTGTTCGCGGGTTTTCGGATCACGTACAACTTCACCCTGCTGATAGACACTGAATACCTGACCGGACTGAACACCATGAATATTGCCCCGGTTAACAGTTACCACACTGTGTCTGGCTGCCGTACCGATTGATCCCATCACCCGAATTACCTGACCGCCTTCAGTCACCTGATGGTCAATTGTTGGATAGAACAGGGTAGGCAACATAGGATCATATTCTGGCATGACCCGATCCCCGCGACGGACTTCCCCATTATAACTTTGCGTTAATTCTAGCGTAGTAATATCCTGTTCATTCTGCACAGCTACGCCGGAAGCCACCTGAAGCAGCTCTACACCGGCATTATATGACTTGCCATTAGCATCGGTGAATATGTAAGGCTCACCCTCACGATAAACTGCATAACGCTGACCGACTTGCAGACCATTACCGCGTGCGTAAACGGTTTGACCGGCAGCAGCCAATACCCGGTTATCAGCCGTGCCTAAAATATAGGGGGTATTGACCACTGAATCTGGTGACATTATCAGGGTGCGTTCCAGCCAGACCCGAATATGTTCAAGTGGAATAACTGGAATAGCATTATTTAGGGATTCAACACGAACTTGTGGCTGCATACTGGTCTGGCCACCATAACGGCGAATAATACCTTCACAGCCGTCACCTTCATCTTTACCGATCAGCGGTCGTCCGTCTAGAGTGCACAGCAATAAACGGTCGCCCGGATAAATCCAGTGTGGATTCTTGACATGTTTGTTGCTGGCCCAGATTTCTGGCCAGCGCCACGGCTTACTCAAGAATTTTCCGGCGATATCCCATAAAGTATCCCCTCTTTTGACCACATAAACATTAGGAGCACTGGCTTTTAAAGAGGGCGGATTTATATTACGGCTGGCTGCTTCAGCCATGCCAGGCATGATTATTCCCAAACTTGAACAGATTGCGAGAGCAATAAACTGCTTTTTAAACCCCAAGGCACGAAGTGCGCTGCCTTTAAAAACTTTTTTCATTATCATAATTCCTAAAAATTATGTCTGTAGTTGCGTTATAATAACGACCTTACACACATTTTTTAATGAAGTTTTCCTTCATTTATTTGGTTTTGCAATACTGGCAACAAAAGAGGACGACTGTATGGCCTTATTACCTATTTTAAGTTTCCCAGACCCGCGTCTTCGTACCCTTGCCAAGCCAGTCGAAGAAGTGACAGATGAAATTCGCCAGCTTGCTGCAGATATGTTTGAAACCATGTACGAAGCGCCGGGCATTGGCTTGGCTGCAACACAGGTTGACCGTCATATTCAGTTAATCGTGATGGATTTATCTGAAGAAAAGAATCAGCCAATGGTTTTTATTAACCCTAAAATTACACCGCTTACTGAAGATACCCAGCCTTATGAAGAAGGCTGTTTATCTGTGCCACAAATATACGACAAAGTTGAGCGTCCGTCACGTGTCAAAATTGAGGCCCTTAACCTTGAAGGTAATGCCTTCGAGATCGAAGCTGACGGGTTGCTGGCTGTGTGTATCCAGCATGAAATGGACCATCTGAACGGTAAGCTTTTTGTAGATTACCTTTCTCCTCTTAAACGGCAACGTGCCCGTGAAAAAGTTGAAAAACTGGTGCGTTCAAGACAGAAGGAAAAGGTTGCAGCAAGACGCTAGTGGTTGAGCTGTCTGAATAATCTTTTAATAAGGCCCAATTTAATTTGGGCTTTGCTATACTGGGGCTCCAGTAAAATTTTGAGATTCAAAATTTGTTGATGCGTCAAGGGTTACTGCTGTCAGTCATAGCAGTATGTTTACAGATCGCGGTATTTTTACAGCCTCTGCTGCCCAAGCAGTATCAGGTTGCGCCTGTCTGTGAAACGATTACCCGTGCATTGTTACTGAACCATACTGTACCTCATGCTGAGCATTCAGCTGTATCTTATAGTCATCAGCATAATCTTCAGAAAGATTCAGCTTCTGAACACCATCACCATGATGCTAATCATCAATGCCAGTATTGTACTGTCTATGGCAATCTGGTATTGCCGCCTGAACTGGATATAAAAGAAGTCCTGAATCGTATTCAGGTTCGGCTGCTCGCTTTCCAGAAGACATTCAGTCATGTCTGGTTTGCACTCCAGCGGCTATTTTTATTACCTCAGGGGCGAGCACCTCCAATCTCTGCATAAACAACTTTTTCTCTGGGCCTCACTGGTCCAGGTCACTGTTTATTTGTATTTTTAGAGAGATTGATATGGCTCGGCCAAAATTCTTTTTACAGCCTTTATCGGCTGCAATTTTCATTGCCTGCTATTCAGGTACATTATTTGCCGAAACCGAGACCAGTGTGCAGACTCTGGCCCCTATTATAATAACTGCCCAGCAGGGTAATGAGGCTAGTGGACTGATTGTGCAGGCGGATCCTAAAAAGCCCATTCAGCCTGTACCTGCGACAGATGGTGCAGATTATCTGCAAAGTATTGTTGGCTTTAGTGCCATCAAAAATGGGGGAACCAATGGCGATGTGACCTTTCGGGGCATGTTTGGCTCACGCATCAAGATTCTGACTGACGGTACGGAAAATCTGGGAGCCTGTCCGTCACGTATGGATGCACCAACTTCTTATATTCAGCCGGAAAGTTATGACCAAATTTCGGTCATTAAAGGGCCGCAGACCGTACAATATGCACAGACCGGTTCAGCAGCCACTGTAATTTTTGAGCGTAAGCCAGTCCGTTTTAATGAAGATCAGCATTATCAGGGTCAGGCCAGTACCATGCTGGGTTCATTTGGCCGCCTTGATCACAATGTAGAGGCAGCAGTTGGTGACGAAAATAAATACATTCGTTTAAATGCTAACCGCTCAAAGTCAGATAGCTATAAAGATGGGGATGGTAATACTGTACCTTCCGCATGGGAGCGCTGGAATACAGATTTGGCCCTGGGCTGGACACCAGATGAACAGACCTGGCTTGAATTGACAGCTGGAAAATCAGATGGCGAGGCTTTATATGCCGGCCGTGATATGGACGGTTCCCAGTTTGCAAGGGAAAGTTTAGGCCTGCGTTTTGAAAAGAATAATATTAATGATGTGATTAAGAAAATTGAAGGGCAGGTAAACTATAGCTATAACGACCATATTATGGATAACTTTAGTTTGCGTACGCCTCCATTGGTTGAAATGACCCATAGTGGTATGACCATGCTGATGCCGGATCCGCAAGAGATGCAGGTGACTCGCCGTACTCTGAATACTCGCCTTGCAGTCACTACGGCATGGAATCAGGCAAATATCATCAGCGGTATAGATTCTCAGCACAATCATCATGCAGGCGGCATGACCTCCATGATGATGAATATGCCATTGACGACCAATATGAAGTTTCAGTCTTATGGTGCGTTTAGTGAGCTGAGTTATCCCTTCAATGAACATTACAAGCTGGTTACCGGTGCACGGATTGATCAGATCAAGATAGATGCATTAAAACTTGATGAGAACCGCAAGGAAACTCTACCAAGTGCTTTTGTCCGGCTGGAAGGCCAGCATCCAGAGCATGATGCTAAAACTTATATCGGTCTGGGCTATGTCCAGCGTGCACCGGATTACTGGGAGCTGTTCAGTACTGCTCACGGTAACACGGGTATGGGCAAACCAACCTTTAATGATTTGGATACTGAAAAAACCTTGCAACTGGATCTGGGCTATCAGCATCAGCATGGTGCTTTCAGCTCATGGCTTTCTGCTTATACCGGTCTAATTAATGATTATATTTTAATTAGCTATCATGACCATCCAGCTGCTGGCGCACATGGGCATGGTTCAAACTTTAGTGCAGGAGCAAAAAATATTGATGCAGTGATTGCAGGGGCTGAAGCAGGAGTTGGTTATCAGCTTACTGATGCAGTACAGGCTGATTTAAGTACCATGTATGCTTGGGGTAAAAATACTACAGATCATACCCCATTGCCTCAGATAGCTCCTTTAGAAGGACGCTTTAACCTTCGCTATGTTCAGGATAAATATACTTTGGGCTTACTTTGGCGGATGGTGGCGCAGCAGGACCGGATTAGCCTGAACCAAGGGAACATCGTAGGATATGATCTGCAAAAAAGTAAAGGTTTCAGCACGTTGTCATTAAATGGCTCTTATAGCCTGATGCAGCATGTCGATCTGGCTTTAGGTATAGATAATGTGCTCAATAAAACTTATACCGAGCATTTAAATCGGGCTGGAAGTTCAGGCTTTGGTTTTGCCAGCCATGAACAGTTTAATAATATGGGCCGCAATTATTGGGCACGTGTGAGTATAAAGTTCTAATCATTTCGCATTTATAAAAGTAAATGAAGACAAAAAAGCCATTGCTGTAAAACAATGGCTTTTTACTATTTGGAGGTAAGCAAAGATACTTTAGGAAAGGCTATTATAAAACTTGAATAGTAAGAAATTGAGCTTTATAGCGTATTTTGTATGTTTGAACAGCACTTTGGCGAATAGGAAGACAAAAATAGAATTAATATTGAACAATAAGCTTGATATTGAAAGTAATTTTTTAAATAAAATATATATAAAACAATATTTTAATATTAATTTGGCTAAATTTTAAATAGGAGGCTTTATAAAATAAAAAAATAATTAAAAAAAATTATTATTAAATAACAATAATTTATTTTTTTATTGGTTTGAAAAATAAACACACGATAAAAAATGTTTTTTAGAAGGGTTGCAACGATACTGAAATGCTGTAGAATGCACATCCATCGGCGGTG